>CAWBHO010000001.1:0-6182 GCA_963788415.1 uncultured Acidobacteriaceae bacterium
TTAGGCAAGAGCGTGACCGGCCTGGAGGCGGAAAAAGCGCTCATGGAGAAGCGCGTTCAGGAACTGGCGGTCGAACTGGCCGGCGTGCGGTCGGAGCTGGCGCAAACGCAAGCCGAGTCGGCGACGCGGGCGGGCTTTGAGTCGCTGGCCGAGGAGCGGGCGAAGACGATTGCGCAGTTGGCCACCGAACGGGAGAAGAGTGTTGCTCAACTGGCCGCCGAGCGGGACGGACTACGCGCGGAACTCAAAGCCAACAGCGAAGCGGAGAGCCGCTCCGGGGCGCGGATCAGCCAATTGGAGGCCGAGCTAAGGAGCGAGCGGCAGGGTTTGTCGGAAAAGCTGGCGCTGCTGGACGCGGCGAAACAGGCTCTGGCCAACCAGTTCAAGGCGCTGGCGGACGAGATTCTCGACAAAAAATCGAAGAGCTTCTCCGAGGGCAGCCAGAAGGAACTGGGGACGCTGCTCATGCCGTTGCGCGATCAAATCAAGGAGTTCCGCGACAAGGTGGAGAAGGTGCAAACCGAGTCCAGCAACGGCGTCACCAAGCTGGAAACGCTGATCGGCACGCTCGGCGGGCTGAACCAACAACTGTCGGAAGAGGCGCGCAACCTGACGACGGCGCTGCGCGGCTCGGCCAAGGCCCAGGGCGACTGGGGGGAGCTGATCGTGCGGAACCTGCTCGAAAAAGCCGGACTGCGCGAGGGCGAGCACTTCCGCGAGCAGGAGAGCTTCGAGGCGCCGGGCGACGGAGATCAGAGACAGAAAAAGGCGCGTCCGGACGTGATCGTGAACCTGCCCGGCGGGCGGCATCTGGTGATCGACTCCAAGGTCTCGCTGAACGCATATACGGATTCTGTGAACGCAGAGGGCGAGGAGGAGCGCAAGGCGGCGGTGAAGCGGCATCTGGTGAGCGTGCGCGGCCACGTGGACGAGCTGGCCGCGCGGCGCTATCACAAGCTGGCGGCGCTCGATACGCCGGACTTTGTGGTGATGTTCATTCCCATTGAACCGGCGTTTCTGGTGGCGCTGCACGAGGATGAGGGGCTGTGGCGCTACGCGTATGAGAAAGAGGTCCTGCTGGTCGGGCCGACGACGCTGCTGTTCGTGATTCGTATCGTGGATAACTTGTGGCAGCAGGAGTTACAGGCGCGCGGCGTGCAGGAAGTGATGAATCGCGGCGCGGAGTTATACGACAAGTTTGTGGGATTCGTGAGCGATCTGGAGAAAGTGGGCAAAGGCTTGCACGACGCCGATGCGAGTTATGGCAATGCCATGAAGAAGCTGAGCGAAGGGCGGGGAAACCTGATTCGCCAGGTGGAGATGCTGAAGGGGCTGGGCGTGCGGACCTCTAAGTCGCTGCCACGCAACCTGCTGGATGCGGCGGGCGTCGAGGAGGCGGAATTGGGTCCGGGGCTGGCGCTGGCTGCGGCGGCGGACGAGGAACCTGCCAGGGGCGAGGATTAACGGCGGCGTCTGTCCGGATGCGGCGAGTTAGCGAGTTAGTCAGTTAGTGGGTTGGCGAGTTGTCGGGGCATTCGCGCTTCGGGTTTCTTGCCCGACGCAGCATACTTCGCCCGCACTACGAGCCATGTTCCGCCGCCAGCTCGGCAAACGCCGTCCGCATCCGCTCCCAGGTGGTTCCCAGCTCTTCGGGCAGGACGCGGCTTTCGGCCACCGTGGTCATGAAGTTGGTGTCGCCCAGCCAGCGCGGCAGGGCGTGCAGATGAAGATGCCCGGCGACGCCGGCTCCTCCGGCCTGGCCCAGATTCATGCCGAAGTTGAAGCCTTGCGGGTGGTAGAGCCGGGCCAGCACCCGCTCGGCGCGCTGCGCCAGGTCGATCAGCTCATGAGCAGTCGAGCGCGGCAGGGCGGCCAGGCTGTCCAGGTGCGCGTAGGGCATCACCATCACGTGGCCCGAGGTGTAAGGGAAGGCATTCAGGCAGACAAAACAGTGTTTTCCGCGCACGACGAGGCCGCCGGCGGCTTCGGCCTCGTCGGCATTCATGCCGTTCGCAATGGCGTAGTCGATCGAGGCCGTCAGGTTGCAGAAGACGCAGTGTTGGTCGCCGGGCCAGGCGGCAAGGCTGGCCGGCACGCCGGGCCGCACGGTCTTATCCGCCGAGGTGATGTAGGCATAGCGCCAGGGAGTCCAGAGAAGGTCCATGAGCAAGAGTCCGTCCGCATTGAGTATAGAGGGCGGCGGGCGCGGCGGTCCGCGGAGCGAGGATTGCAGCTTTCCGCGGCAGAAAAAGGCGGGATTCGTCCGCCATCCAGTTCCTGTCAGGCCGTTGTTCCGCGCCGGTCGGCGTGCAAATATCCGATGAATGGGCCATTTGGCCAATCGGTTGGATTGACGCGGGAAAGCGGCGGTTGCTACACTAGGAAGCGTAACTTTCTGCGCGGATTCCAGCAGCGAGTTGCGGTCGCCCCCAGCTAGCCGTCGCCTGCCGGGTGTTTTCCAAGGAGATCCGTGATTTTCTGTGCCGGGTGAACCGGTAAAGAGAATTTGTCCCTTGAAAAGTGCCTTCGACACAGGCCCGTGGTTTTGGCAGGGAGACGGTCTCCGGAATCCCTGGCTGGCGGTAACAGTCAGGCCGGGAAGCACCACGGCGGCGGGCAGTTTCGGCCGCCAGAGCAAGGAATCCCGGAGCTGGCAGTGATGGCAGACGTCCTCAATCCTGAACCCGAGAGCATAACCCTGAACAGCGAATTGGAAGTCCCAACCCTCGAACCTGCGACGGAGCAAGAGCAGCCGTTGCAAGAATCCACGTCCAACCCTGAAATCGCCGAAACCGTCGAAATCTCCGCGCTGGACGCCGATGCCCCAACCGAGCCTCACGAAGAGGCCGTGACCGTGGTGGAAGCCACGGAAGAGGCCGACACCGCAGCAGTGAGTGTCGCGGAGCCAGCACACGCAGAGCACGGCCTCGAGTCCATGGACGACTTTTCTGCCGCCCTGGAGGCATTTGAACGCGAACAGGCCGCCGAAGCCGCCGCCGTGGAAGCCTATGGCGACAAGATCGTAACCGGCACGGTGATCAAGCAGACGGAAAAGTATCTGGTCGTTGATGTGGGCCTGAAATCGGACGGACTGGTGCCGCTCGAACAGGTTCTGGATCATGCCGGCGAGGTGAAGTTCCAGCCCGGCGAGACGATTGACGTGGTGATCGAGCGCGAGGAGCCGGAGGGCGGCTACCTGGCGAGCTACGAGAAGGCGCAGCGGCTGCGCGTGTGGGATGTGATCGAGAAGGCTGCCGCCGACAAGACGCCGATGATGGGTACGGTGGTGAGCCGCGTCAAGGGCGGCGTAACCGTGGACATCGGGATGAAGGCGTTTTTGCCCGGTTCGCAGTTGGAGATTCGTCCGGTTCGCAACCTGGACGGCTATCTTGGCCAGCAGATTGAAGTCCGCGTCATCAAGCTGAACAAGAAGCGCGGCAATGTGGTGGTGAGCCGCAAGGAAATTCTGGAAGAAGAGCAGAACGCCAAGCGGTCGAACGACGCTGGAGCAGTTGGGCGAGGGCGCGGTGCTGACCGGCACGGTGAAGAACCTCACCGACTACGGCGCGTTTGTTGATCTGGGCGGCATTGACGGCTTGCTGCACATCACCGACATGAGCTGGGGCCGGCTGACGCATCCCCGCGACCTGGTGAATGTGGGCGACGAGATTCAGGTCAAGGTGCTCAAGTTCGACAAGGACAAGCAGCGGGTTTCTCTGGGCTTCAAGCAGTTGACGCCCGACCCGTGGCTGGACGCGACCGAGCGCTACCCGGTGGGCGCGCACGTTCATGGCCGCGTGCTTTCGGTTACCGATTACGGCGCGTTTGTCGAGCTGGAGCAGGGCATCGAGGGGTTGGTTCATCTTCTCCGAGATGACCTGGTCCAAGCGGCTCAAGCACCCGTCGAAGCTGGTCAAGCCGGGCGACGAAGTCGAGACGGTGGTGTTGAGCGTGAATCCGGCCGACCGCCGCATTTCGCTGGGCATGAAGCAGTTGATGGACAATCCCTGGGAGAACCTGACCGAGCGGTATCCGGCCGGGGCGATTGTCGAGGGCCGGGTGCGCAACCTGACCGACTTTGGCGCCTTCATCGAAATCGAAGACGGCATCGACGGCCTGGTGCACGTCTCCAACCTGAGCTGGACCAAGCGCGTCAAGCACCCCTCTGAGATCGTGAAGAAGGGTGAGAAGGTGAAGGCTGTCGTTCTCGGCGTTGAGCCGCAGAACCGCCGCCTGAGCCTGGGCATCAAGCAGCTGCAGCCCGACGTGTGGGAGAGCTTCTTTGCCACTCACCGCGTGGGCGACCAGGTTCATGGCAAGGTGTTGCGGACGGCGCAGTTCGGCGCGTTTGTCGAGATCGCGGAGGGCGTGGAAGGTTTGTGCCACATCTCCGAGGCCGGCGACGAGGGCGGCGGATCAAAGCTGGAAACAGGCCTGGAGCACGAGTTCAAGATCATCAAGATCAACGTGGAAGAGAAGAAGGTGGGCTTGAGCCTGCGCGCCATTGGCCAGGAAGCCAGCCGCGCCCAGGTGGAGAGCTACAAGAAGGAGAGCCCACAAGGCTCCGGTCTCCAGCTCGACCACGACCCTTGGCGATCTGATCAACTGGAAGAGCGAGCGGTAAGGCGCTTCTTTCTTCAAGCACGACGTAAAACGGCCGCCCGGATCGAACCTGGGCGGCCGTTTTGCGTTTGGAGATGGCTTTGAAACTGCGAAAAAATGAAGATAGAGCCGATTTTCTCACCGCATCCACTCGTTTCTGCGGTTTTCCATCCCAGATCCCAAAATCGGGACCAAGGGGCACCTGAATGAGTACAAAAGCAGGCGGTCAGAGATCTCGCTGACGCGGATTTATAGCGGTTTCGATTCTGCTGTTTACAGAAACGTAGACGCAGAGGGCATTTTTCCCGAGAAAATGCCCCTCGCATGATCTTCAAATGGCAACACTTGAATCGAAACCGCTCTAGCTGACGCGCTCGATGACGACGGATTCGAGAACGACGGGCGTCTTGGGCTTGTCCTGGCCGCCGCGTGGAACCAGCGAGATTTTGGTGACGATCTCCTGGCCCTCGACGACTTCGCCGAAGATGGTGTGGTTGCCGGTGAGCCAGGGCGTGGGCGCGACGGTGATGAAGAACTGGCAGCCGTTGGTTCCGGGGCCGCTGTTGGCCATGGCCAGCTTGCCGGGCTTGTCGAACTTGTGCGGCGAGCCCTTGGTCTCGTCCTGGAAGCGGTAGCCGGGTCCGCCCATGCCGGTGCCGGTGGGGTCGCCGCCCTGGATCATGAAGTCGGGAATGACGCGATGGAAGATGGTGCCGTCGAAGAGCTTGTCGGTGGACTTTTTGTGGGTGGTGGGGTGGGTCCACTCCTTGCCGCCCTCGGCCAGTTCGATGAAGTTCTTGACGGTGATGGGCGCGTCCGATCTCAAAAAGCCGGACGGTGATCTTGCCTTCGGTGGTGGTGAAGACGGCGTAGGTTCCTGCTGCTAGGGTCATAAAAACTCCTGGATTTGTGCGGGATTTGCGGGAAAATTCAGCTTCGAGCTTCTAGTTCCTAGCAAACCCTTCGTCAATGCGCTGTGTTCTACGTTGCGTTTTTCATCCCGGGTCTCAAAATCGAGGCCTGGGGTGCCCGGCTGATGGCCGAAAGCCGATCGCTGTTTTTACTGCGCGGGCGGCAGCGGCTGGCCCTCGGCGACAATGGTCACTTTCTTCAGCACCACCGGCGTCAGCGGCTTGTCGTTCGAGTCGCGCGGGACGCGGGCGATGGCCTTGACCACCTCGACGCTCGCATCATCGCACTGGCCAAAGATGGTGTAGTGCTGGTTGAGCGAATCGTAGGGCAGTTCGGTGATGAAGAATTGGCTGCCGTCGGTGTTGGGGCCGGAGTTGGCCATGGCCAGGCGTCCCGGCACGTCGAAGTTGAGATTCGGATCGAATTCATCATCGAATTGATAGCCGGGCGAGCCCATACCGGTGCCGGCCGGGTCGCCGCCCTGAATCATGAAACCAGGGATCACCCGATGGAAGATGGTGCCGTTGTAAAGCGGCTGGTTGTGCTGGGTCTTGTTGGTGACAGGGTCGGTCCAGTCCTTCGTGCCCTGGGCCAGGGCGATGAAGTTGGCCACCGTTTTGGGGGCTTGCTTTTGAAAAAACTGGCAGGTGATGCGGCCCATCGAGGTG
>CAWBHO010000002.1:0-4847 GCA_963788415.1 uncultured Acidobacteriaceae bacterium
CGATGTATTGCTAGGTTCGATTGTAGCGAAAGGATGCCTGTGGAGGATATTTTTTGTCCAGAGTAAGCCCGAGGGGTTTCGGATCGGCTCGAAGGGAATGGAGAATGGAGTTCAGCCGGACTCGGCAGCTACATCGTGACCCAGGCCGACGGCCATGGCGTCGAGCGAGAGCGAGCGGAGCAGGTTGCGGCGCATGCCTTGCTCGACCTGGACGAGGGCGTGAGAGGCGGAGTCGATCCAGTCCACGGATAGGCCCTGGGCCAGGCGGGCCAGTTCGGCCTCGATGTCCAGGTTGCGAATGAGTTGCGGCGTGCCGGCGACGAAGAGCAGCAGGTCTTCGATGAGGCTGCCCAGGGCGCGGAGCAGGTTGATGGTCTTTTCCTGGCCGTCAGCGCCGGCGCGATAACTTTCGGTGGCGTGGAAGAGCGCGGAGTAGTCGGGTTCTACTCCGCGGACGAAGACCTGCCGCGGGGAGGGCTCCCGCAGCGCTGTGCGGAGCAGAACCAGGGCGTCCTGGCGGCTGGCCAGATAGACGTCGAGGTCGATGGTCAGCGCGCGCCCCACGGCGCCCTCGGCCAGTCGCGCGGCAAGAGCGCGGTCAGCGGACTTGAGAAGCGGCCGGCGCTGGGCCAGCAAAGACTGCAGGTCTGTGGGGGAAATCGCGCCCAGCCGGTGAACCACGGCGCGGGAGCGGATGGTTGGCAGCAGTTCCTGGGGGTTTTCCGTGAGCAGGATCAGCGAAGTGTGCTGGGGCGGCTCTTCGAGCACCTTGAGCAGCGAGTTGGCCGCCTCTTTCATGAAGGCCGACGAGGTGAAGATGGTGAAGGTGCGCCGCGACTCGACTGGCGGACGATAGTAGGCCACGTGAATCGCCTGGCGCACCTGGCCCAGCTTGATGAGCAGTTGCGGCGGATCGGGCGGGATGACAAGCACATCCGGGTGGGTCTGGATGAGGATGCGGGTCTCGCGCTTGTCGGTGTCGCGCATCTCGTCGCGGGCGGCCACAGCCTCGGCGACCAGAGCCTCAAGGTCGGCGGATCGGCCGATGCGTGTGCAGTTCGGCGCAGACGCCGCAGAAGTCGGGCAGGGACGCCGTGGCGCTTTCGGTGGGGTGGAGGCAGTTGACGGCCTTGGCGAGCATCAGCGCCAGCGTGTACTTTCCCGCTCCGCGCGGCCCGGCCAGGATCAGCGATTGCGGAAAGCGCTCGCGGCGATGCTCTCGCGAAGCCGGTTCACGGTCGCCGAATTGCCGAGAAAATTCTGAAAGCCCACGGTTTGAGTCTAGTGCATTTTGAGGCGCAAGCGGGGCAAACTCCCGCGCGATCTTCCCCTTGGCGACAGCCGGAAAATTTCAGCTCGCGGCCCACGGCGTGATCGTTCGCAGCGGATCAAAAGAGGCAAAAGAGGCCGCAGCGGCATGGAGCCCCTTCAAGAATGAAGTTTGAAGCATTGGCCAGGGATTTCGGGCTGTGGATTTCGTTCCACATTACAAAACAGAATGCTGTGGAGACGTCATTCTGCGGAGCTTGCCGGGCAACTTTCTCCGGCGGTCCGGGTTTCATTATACAAGGCATGAACGGCGTCGGCGCCGTCGCTGGAGATGGTTTCCCCTGTCTCATTTGCTGCATTCCCATCAACGATTGTTCCGCATCCTGAAAGGACGCTGAAATTCTGATCATGGAGGACAGATGCTCTTGATGCAGAAGCTGCGCACAATCGCATTCGCTCTCATGGCTCTGGCAGGTTCAGCCCTTTTTCCCGGCGCGGGCCGCGCGCAGGCGGCGCTGCTCATGGAGCAGCCTTACGGCTTCTTCGGTTCCGTCAACCCAACCGGGCACAATGCCCTCTATTTTGAACGCATCTGCGCCGCAAGCCCGGTCAAACTTCGCCGCTGCCAACCGGGGGAACTGGGCGCGGTCATCGCCCGCTACCAGGGAATCGACGGCTACGACTGGGTGGCTATTCCACTCGTTCCTTACCTCTATTCAGTCGAAGACCCTTCCGAAGTTCCCGAGCACGTGGATCGGAAGATTGTTTCGCGGCTGCGCAGCCGCTATCGCGAGGCCCATTTGCTCGGTCTGGGGGCCGACCTCGATCCCGGCAGCGTGGTACGGGGCGGCTGGACCCAACTGATCGGAGCATCGTACGAGCGGCGCATCTATGTCTTCCGCTTTGACACTACCGAAGAGCAGGACGACGCCTTCATTGCGCAGATGAACGCCGGCAAAAACCGCTCGCATTTCAATCTGCTGTTCAACAACTGCTCGGATTTTGCGCGGCGAAGCCTCAACTTCTATTTTCCCGGCGCCTTCCGGCGCAGCATCTTTCCGGATGCGGGCATCGCCACGCCCGTGCAGATTGCCCACAAGCTGAAGCGCTATGCCCGCAAGCATCCCGGGATCGAATTGACGGTCTTCGAGATTCCGCAGATTCCCGGCTATCGCCGTCAGAGCCGCTCGAACAAGAACGTCGCCTCGTCGCTCTCGACCACCGCCTATGCGGTTCCTATTGCGATCCTGAATCCTTACCTGGCCGGAGGAATTTTCGCCGACTACCTGGCGCGCGGCCGCTACCATCTCATCCCGCGGAATCCACAGCTCGTGGGGCCGGACAACTTATGGGCGTTGACAACCCTGCCTCGCGCCGAGAAAAATGCCGGCAGCGCGGGTGCGCAGATTCCCAGCGCCGCGGCCGGCGGTTCAGCGGAGACGGAAACCGGCCCGGCAGCCAACTTTGGCACGACAGAAAGCAAGGATGCGAATGAGCAAAACTTCGGAGCAGAATCTGAAGAATCACGGCCGGATCGATCCGGTTTTCCACTTCGTGCTGTTCTCGGTGCTGGGCGCTAACCTGGTCTTCGCAGTTTTTCATCTGGTTCGCCACTGGAACGATGCTCCCATCGCATCCTCGTGGATTCTGGTGCTATCGCTGGCTGCATTTCCCGCTCTCATGAAACTGCGCGCCTATCCGCTCAAGGTGCAGGACCGCGTGATTCGATTGGAGGAGCGCCTGCGTCTCGATGTGCTGGCTCCGGCGGAATGGCGTCCGCAGATTGCGCGCCTCACCGAAGATCAGTTGATCGGCCTGCGCTTTGCCGCCGATGACGAACTGGTGGAACTGGCCGGGCAAGCGCTCGAACAGCACCTGACCCGCAAGCAGATCAAGGAACGGATCAAAAACTGGCGCCCCGACCACTGGCGCGTCTAACCACCACCTGCGGTGCGGCCAGCCACCTGCGGTGGGGCCAGCCACCTGCGGTGGGGCCAGCCACCTGCGGTGGGGCCAGCCACCTGCGGTGCGGCCAGCGGCTCGCTTTCGCTCGCAGGAAATTCCTACTTCCCCAGGCTTCAGCATTGCGACCTGAGGCGCCTGATCGAAGGATTACGGCGTGAGTTACCTGCCTATGGACGAAACGCGCAAAGATAGCCGAGCCAGGCACCCCGGGAATAGATTTATACTACCGCCTGCGGGAAAGCAGAATGAGTAGCCCGAGGAAGGAATAAGCCAGTGACGAACGTCAGAATGCGAATTGTTCTGCTCCTATTGGTTGCGATCGTTATCAATTACACGGATCGCGTCAATCTTTCCTATGCTGCGCCGATGTTCATGAAACAGTTCCACATGGGTCATGCGGAGATGGGCATTGTCCTGTCGGCGTTCCTTTGGACATATTTTCTTGTCCAGATCCCGATGGGGCTTGCGCTTGACCGGCTTGGCGTTCGCTGGCTCTATGGCGCCGCGGCCGTTGTATGGGGCGGGGCGACGATGCTGACCACGACCGCGACCGGCCTTGGCTCGCTGATCGGCTGGCGCGTGTTGCTGGGGGTCGGCGAAGGGCCGGCGTTTCCAGCGACCACGAAAATCATGGGGATCTGGGTAGCCGACCAGGAACGCGGCCTTGCCGCCTCCATTGCCGGCGTTGCCGGCATTCCCATCGGCGTGTTTATCAGTTCGCCCTTCATCGGCTGGCTGCTCGCGGACTTTGGCTGGCGCGCGGTGTTCATCGTAACGGGTCTGATAGCGCTCCTCTGGGCAGTCGTCTGGATAATCTATTACCGGAATCCGGAGAATCATCCGGGGGCGAACGAAGCGGAGCGCCGCTTCCTCACCGAGAATATCGCCAAGATCAGCCGCACGGATACTGTCGAGCGGGCGAGCTGGAAACAACTGCTTTCCAACCGCAATGTCCTGGGCCTCTCGCTTGGTCACGCTGCGATGCTGTTCAACCTCTACTTTCTTCTCAGCTGGCTGCCGACCTATCTGATCGAACAGCGTCATCTCAGCACACTCCATACCGGCATCTACGGCTCCGTACCGTGGCTCTTCGGCCTTCTTGGCGTCCTCGTGGGCGGTCGAGGGTCCGATATCCTGATCAAGCGAGGCTGGCCCATCATCAAGGCGCGGAAAGTGTTTCTTGTCGTGGGTAGGCAGTCACCAGGGATGGGGTAAAGGTGACATAGATGGAGCCGCTTCGCGCCGGCGGCCAGGGTTGCGCCGCAGGCGTTGGCGCCCGTCGAGATAGCAAAGTCGTCCGGGTTATTGCCCAGGATAGTGGAAACGATGTCGTCAGTGATGCGGTTCGTGTGTTGGAGAGCGTTGCCGCCATCGCCGCGGAAGTTGTGTGCTGAACAGTGCTGGGGAAGTTGAGCAATGAGGTCAAGGAGGCGGTGGGGGTGCCTACAGAACTTGAGCTGCTGGTGATCGCCGTCAATCCGCTTGCATTCGCCGACAGCGTGTAAGTACCCGAGGTCGAGAAAATGAGATTGTTAAACGTCGCCACACCGTTGACCGCATTTCCAGAGCAATACGTTATCTTTCTGTTCCTTTACTCGACTAGACGTATTGCT
>CAWBHO010000003.1:0-23684 GCA_963788415.1 uncultured Acidobacteriaceae bacterium
TTCAGATGTGGCCGGGCAGTGTGCTTAATCACTGAACATAATATGGACCCGCGCATCACCCTGATCACGCTGGGCGTGGCAAACCTGCCGCGTGCCGTCCGGTTCTATCGCGACGGGTTGGGTAGCACGGGCAACCTGCCCGTCCCGTTGGGCCACTGGCCCGACGGAACGGAGAGGAGCTTGGCCATGGAAATCAGACCGTCCGAAAAAGTCGCGGGCGCCGCTCTCCGTTCCGAGCGGCGGGTCGCCGCTCGGGACAGGCGGGTCGCCTGTGCCACCCTCGCGAAAGGGTGGCACGGGCAACTTGCCCGTCCCGTTGGGCCACTGGCCCGACGGAACGGACGAGAGCTTGGTCGTGGAAACAGCCGTTCGAAAAAGTTCGGGCGCGCTCTCCCGTTCCGAGCGGCGGGTCGCCGCTCGGGACAGGCCAGTGGCCTGTGCCACCCTCCGGCAGCCGCCTGTCGCTGTATCCGCTCAAAGAGCTCGCCGCCGACATCTCGCCGGAGGTTCAGCCCGCCCACGCGGGTTTTGGCGGCATCACTTTGGGACACAACGTCCGCACCAAGGCGGAAGTGGCGGCGGTGCTTGCCAAGGTGGAACGGGCCGGCGGCCGCATCATCAAGCCGGCGCAGGACGTCTTTTGGGGCGGGCACAGCGGCTATTTCACCGACCCGGATGGCTACTATTGGGAGGTGGCCTGGAGTCCGGCCGCGCCCCTCGACGACGATGGCTTTATGAAGCTGACGCCATTAAAGAAACGCAGTGCCGGGCAAAACTGCTGCGCTGCATTGGATCACCAGATTGACTCTTTGGGCTAAACCTAAGCCCACCAATAATCAATAGAAATGCCAAACTCATTCATTGCAACCGAACAGATTCCGAGTTCGCTCTGGGATGTTGCGCCAAGTGGAATTGATGCCGCCTATCCCAAAGTACTACGCCTCCCCAGGATGCTGATTGAGGTTTACGGCGAAATGCTGGATGAACTGAATCTTCGAGCAGACGCAGAAGATCAAAGTCCAAATGACGAAGGTCCGCAGGGTGGAATAACAGAGGAGGAAACGCACAAGCATTTCAGCCGCAATTTCAGCGGCTCGTGTGCGCGGGTGCAGTTTGTGACCCTGACCCAAACGAGGTTTTCAAGACGACGCGCGATGCCTTCACCAGAATGTTTTCCGGCAGTCATCTCCACATCCTCGACATTCCGTGCGGAGCGGGTGCGGCGGGTGCGACGCTGTTATGCCTAGCAGCCGAATTGAGGGAACAGGGCGTGCTCCCCCGCCAACCGCTTTTCGTCAGCGTCGTTGGCGGCGATATTTCCAAGCCTGCGCAGAAGCTAAAGCGTAAGCTGTATCGCAACCTCACCCCGAGATTAAAAGGTTACGGTATTCGTGTGGCCCCAATAGTACTGGATTGGGATGTGCAGGATGAGGAACTAACAAGTGATCTGATCACGCGCTGGGTGAAGAGCGCAAATCGTCATGCAGCAACGGCTGCTTTGGCGATCAATTTCTCCGGCTTTCTCCACGATAAAGTCAAAGATTGCAAAGTTCAATTGCGAGAAATTTTGCGCTACGCGAAAGCCCAACAAGCAACGGTGTTTTGGGTCGAGCCTTCGACAAACGCAGCCTTGAAGAACTTGTTTCCCGGCTTGAAGCTGCATGTCTTTCCGAAAGTTCCAAAAATCAAACCAGTATGGCCTAACAACCCTCGAAAAGGCGAAGCGCCCGCGATGCATCCAATCCAACACAACGGATGGTTCATGATGCGAAGTGCGGCGCTCCACCTCGAAAGCGAAAGGCCGCTGCCATGAATGTATCTCGACTGGCGTTACGCGCCTTGAACGAATATAGGCGGGTAAGCCCATTCACTTATTTGTCTTTACGCTACATGTTGCTATCCACTGCCTCCCAAAGCGACCGCTGGGCCAAGGAAATTGCTCCGGAGATTCTCTTCCGTCGCGACGGGCCGGCTTATCTCCCATGTCGTCAATACAAACAGATTAGAGAGAGTGGGGGTTTTGAGTATCGTAGCCTTCATTTCCCTTGCGCCAACGAAGCGTTGGCAGAAGCCGCGTTGCTGGCGCATTGCGCCGAAGCTGGTGGTCCATTTGCTCCCACAGATGACGTCTTCAGCTATCGTTTGTCGGAAGCAACTTCTGGTGAAGGCAGCTTCAAGGCCTATTTCAAATTGTTTTCTGCTCGGCAGAATGCCATCGGCAAAGCCTGCCATAAGCGCCCAAACGACATTGTATTATATGCCGACATAAAATCGTTTTATACTTCAGTGTCTCTCGGTCGAGCAAGGTTGGTTTGGTCTGAAGCATGCCGCAAAGCGGGAGTCGAAGCGGGTTGGCGAATGCTTGGAATGCGGTTGATTGAAGAACAACGGGCGGTCCAAAAGGCAGAGAAGCAGAATGCTGTTCGCTTTGGTTTGTTGGTTGGGCCGATGTTTAGTCATCTCTTGGGCAATCTCGTATTGCTGGAGTTCGACCAAGCAATGCGGTCGAAGTATCCTAAACGGTATTTCCGCTATGTTGACGACATGGCCTTGGTCATCCCCAAAAAGGATGAGGATGCGGCTCTGAATTTCATTCGGGATAGGCTCGAGAGAATTGGACTCAAATTGAACAAAAAGAAGACTTGCCATCTAAACGCCAAAGAATGGAGAGCAACGGCACCGCATCAAACGCTTGATTACGATGGAGAGATTCATCGCACGGATGACGAGGGATGGATGAAATTCATTGACCTGTTGAAATGCTTCCTAATGGCAAATCCCCACCACGCATCCGGGCTTGCCAGAACACTGCGCGATGCTGAAGTTCGTATTTCCATCCCGCATTATTCTTCGCTCATCCAAGACGCGGGTTACGTTGAACGATTCAGCCGAAGGCTACATTCCAAAGATTTCAACGGAAAGTGGCGGGTACTTCAATTCAAGCTATTGTGAACGAAGCGAAGACACTCGGAACTCTTTACCGAAAGGAATTCAATCGAGCATGGCAAGAATTCAAGGCGGCAGACTCAATGAAACGAAAATGGCTGCTGTCACGGATTCGCTATGTTCTTGGACGGCTCATACTCGTCGCACCGGCGAGCGAACTCGGTCCTCTTGGAAGGAGTTGGAAGCACATAAAGAACTTTCAGAATACGCGGCTATATTCAAAGCCTTGGTCACTCGAAATGTATCGGAATTGCTTCGGTTTTCGGGTAAGGTGAATGCGGGCGCTGGTCAGGCTCTTGCCACAACACAACATCCGGCAAAATGTTTTCCAAAACGATGGAGTCCGGAGGTTATAGAGGGTTACGTCACTCTGTTATTGCTTGGAGTGAATCTTGAATCTGACCCGCCAAAAAGAGTGCTGCGGCAAAGCCAAGTCCGTTTCACAAATGGAGTTCACGAAATGCACGATTGGCTCAAAGCACCAAATGGGTTCTTGCAAGAACTATTAGCGCTATCCGGTGAAAGATCATTGCACCAACACCACTCTATATTTCAAGAACCCGTTGATCCAGACGAACGCTGGGTACTTTTTGCGGACGAACTGCGAGGAATAAGCTCGTAGATCTGTTATGGTCTCGTGAATTCAGAAACAACTAGCCTCCGATTGATTCCTTTGCATGGCGGCTACCGGCACGTGAACTGTTTTCAGGTGGCGGACCCGGCACACAATGTCATGGTACTGCTCCGCGACCGTCACATCGAGAAACGCAGCGATCCTTACGACTAAGCCCACTGATTATGAATCCTCAATCAATACCTATCTTAGCGGCAGCCGCCGTCATCCTGATTACCCTTGTTTTCATGGGCATTGCCCTCAGCCGCTACGTCAAAGTCGGCCCGAATCAGGTGCTGATTGTCTCCGGCCGGAAAGTCCAACTGCCGGACGGACGATGCGTGGGCTTCCGAATGGTCAAGGGTGGAGGCACGTTCGTTTTCCCCATGATCGAAAGGGCCGATGTCTTGTCGCTGGAGGTCGCCATTATCGAGCTGCCCCGGTCCAGGGCGCAAACCGCCGATAGCCGCGCGGTGGAGGTTGACGGAGCAGCGCAGGTCAAAATCGCCGGTGACGACGCATCGCTGGTCGCCGCCGCTGAACTGATCCTGAACAAGAGCCAGTCCGAAGTGAAGAACATCGTGCGGCCGATCCTGGAAGAGCATTTGCACAGCGTCCTGGCAACTTCGAACCTTGAGGAGACGCTGCAAAATCCCGCCGCGTGCGCCGTCAAGGTGCAAACTTCGGCCGCCGCCGATTTCGGAAACATGGGCTTGAGCCTGATCAGCTTCACTTTGAAAAACGCCCGCGCCGCATGAGACAGCGTCGCGCAGTCGTCCTCGGCGGCGGGTTCGTGCACTGTCTCGGTGCGCCGTTCGCGAAACTGGCGGCGAAAGTCGGCAGAACCCGCAGGTTGGAAAGCCTGCGCTACGATTCAGCCATCGAAACCATGAAGCAACTCCTGCTCCTGCTGGCCGCGCTGCTGGTATTCTCCGCTCGGGGTTGCGGGCGGCCGGAGCCCAAGTCCGTCCCCGAGCTGAAGTCGGCCATCGAAAAGGTATTGAAACAAACCGAGACTCCCGGCGCTGCCATCGCCATTGTCTCCCGGGACCAGGCGAATGGGTGGCGGGCATCGGCAAAGCGGATGTGGCCGCCAATCAACCGGCCACGCCGACACCTTGTTTCGCATCGGCTCGGTTTCCAAAGCGTTCGCCGCGTTGGCAGCGCTGCAGTTGCAGGAGGAAGGCAAATTCAAGTTGACCGACACGGTGCGACACTGGGCGCCGGACGTGGCTTTTGTCAATCCGTGGGAGGCGACGGCCCCGTTGCGCCTCGTCCACCTGATGGAACACACCTCGGGTTTTGACGATATCCACCTGCGGGAATATGCCCAGAATGATCCCACGCCGATCACGTTGCGGGACGCCCTGGCCTATGGCGCGTCGTCCCGCGTCTGCCGCTGGCCGCCGGGTACGCGGATGGCTTATTGCAATTCCGGCCCCGCCGTCCTCGCCGCGGTCATCGAGAAGGTCACCGGCGAGCGCTTTGAGGATTATGTGCAGGAGCATTTCTTCAACCCGTTGCACATGACTACAGCCAGTTACTTTTATACGCCGGCCGTGCAACAGCGGCTGACCAAGCTGTACCATTCCGACGGCGTCACGCCTTGCCCCTATTGGAACATCAGCTACCGGCCCGCCGGGTCCATCAATGCGTCGGCCCGGGACATCGCCAATTATGTGCGATTTTATCTCCAGCGGGGCAGCGTGGACGGCACGCAACTGGTCCAAGCCACCTCGATCGAACGGATGGAAACCCGGACAGCTTGCCGGCGGCAAAATTGGGGCAGTTCGCCGGCTATGGGTTGTATAATTACGCGACTTTTGAAGGCCCTTTTGTGTTCCACGGACACAATGGCGCAGTGCTGGGAGGGCTGACCGAGATGGCCTATCTGCCTGGCTACGGCCGCGGTTATGCGGTCATGATCAATTCGGGAAGCGGCAAGGCGTTGCGCTTGATCGCAGACATGCTTCGTCACTACGTCATCCGCGACCTGATTCCGCCCGCTTTGCCGCCTGCCAGACGGTTCCGGCTGAACTGCAACGGCACTATGCCGGGTATTATCAGTGCATCAGCCCGCGCACACAGATGGGCCGTCTTCGCAAACTGACCCAGGCGCGGCTGTCGAAGAAGTTGAAGATCGGGCAGGAAGGGGTTTCTCGCATCGAGAAGCGAACAGACTTGTACCTTTCGACTTTGCGCAGCTATGTGGAGGGCGTGGGCGGCGAGTTGACGCTGATGGTCAAGTTTCCCGACCGGCCGCCGGTGATTCTGGCGGGGTTGGGCGAGAGCGCGGGAGAGGGCGAAAAGAAGGCCAAGAAGAGGGCCAAAGCCGCGCCCAAATCGAAGCCCGGCAAGCCGCGCGCGGCGTGAGGCCGGAAGACTCTGAAAAGAACGCGCGAGAATCGCGATAAATTCAAGCAAAATAAGGACTTATTTACTGAGGTTCGCCTTGCTGAAACCCACCCCGAAGCGGTAAAATAGCAGTACAGCCCGCGGAAACCGGCCACGCTTCCACCGGAACCTTTCTGCCGCCCTCCGGCGGGCCAAGAAAACCCCTATGGCTGACGATCAGAATCCAATGCTCCCCCTCGAAGGCGGCACGCCGCCCAATAGCGGCACCAATCTCATCTCCATCAACATCGAAGAGGAGATGCGCCGCTCGTACCTCGACTACTCGATGAGCGTCATCATCGGCCGGGCGCTGCCCGATGCCCGCGACGGCTTGAAGCCCGTGCACCGGCGCGTGCTCTACACGCTCAATGAGATGGGCTTGCAGCACAACAAGAAATACACCAAGTGCGCCAAGGTGGTGGGCCAGGCGATGGGCGTTTACCATCCGCACGGCGACTCGGCCATTTATGACACATTGGTCCGCATGGCGCAGCCCTTCTCCTTGCGCTATCCGCTGGTGGACGGCCAGGGCAACTTCGGCTCGGTGGATGGCGATCCTCCGGCGGCCATGCGCTACACCGAATGCCGCATGACGCGCATTGCCGGCGAGCTGCTGGCCGACATCGATATGGAGACGGTGGACTTCACGCCCAACTACGACGAGTCCACGGTCGAACCCACGGTGCTGCCCACGCGTGTACCCAATCTCATCGTCAACGGGTCGAGCGGCATCGCCGTCGGCATGGCCACCAACATTCCGCCGCACAACCTGACGGAAGTGGTCAACGCGGCCATCGAGATGGTGCAGAACCCCAACGCCGGTTTGGCTGAAGTGCTCAAGCACGTGCAGGGACCGGATTTTCCCACGGGCGGCTTTCTCTACGGCAAGAGCGGCATTCCCCAGGCGTACAAGACCGGCCGCGGCCGCTTCATGATGCGCGCCAAGGTGGCCACGGAGAACATCACCAAGGAAAAACAGGCGATCATCGTTACGGAAATTCCGTATCAGGTGAACAAGTCCAAGCTGATCGAGCGCATCGCCGAGCTGGTGACCGACAAGATCATCGATGAGATCAGCGACGTGCGCGACGAGAGCGACCGCGACGGCATGCGCATCGTCATCGAGCTGAAGCGCGGCGCGCAGCCGGAGATCGTGCTCAATCAGCTCTACAAGCACACCCAGATGCAGGAGAGCTTCTCGATGATCTTCCTGGCGGTGCTGAACGGGCAGCCTCGGGAGCTGGGGCTCGATCAGGCCATCCGCTGCTTCATCGATCACCGCATCGATGTGGTGCAGCGCCGCACCGTCTTCCTGCTGAAAAAAGACCGCGCCCGCGAGCACATTCTCGAAGGCCTCAAGATTGCGCTCGACAATCTGGACACGGTTATCCGCATCATCCGCGCCTCGGGTTCGCGCGTTGAGGCGCGAGAGAACCTCTACGCCTGGGGCAAAGGCACGGAGATTATTCTCAATCTGGACCGCGAGCATCTGCCGCATGAGGAAAAGGGCCTGACGCTGCGCCAGATCGACGCCATCCTCGAACTGCAACTCTACCGCCTGACGCAGCTCTCCATCGACGAACTGCTGAACGAGTTGAAGCAGGTGCGGGAGCGCATTGCCGAGTACGAGGCGATCCTGGCGAGCGAGATAAAACTGCGCGCGGTGATCGTGAAGGAACTTGAGGAAGTACGCGACAAGTACGGCGACGCGCGGCGCACGCAGATTGTGGACGAGAGCGCCGAGCTGCAACTGGAAGACCTGATCGCCGACGAGCAGGTCGCGGTGACAGTGAGTCATCAGGGCTACTTGAAGCGCACTCCGATTTCGATTTATCGCCAGCAGCGGCGCGGCGGCCAGGGGCGCATGGGCATGAAGACGCGCGAGGAGGATTTCGTCGCGCAGTTGATCGTCGATTCGACGCACGCGTACCTATTGTGCTTCACCAACACCGGTCGTGTTTACTGGCTGAAGGTGTATGAGATTCCCGACGTGGGCGCGGCTGGCAAAGGCAAGTCGATGCAGAGCCTGCTCAACCTGCAGCCAGGGGAAAACGTGCGCGCCATTCTGCCGGTGCGCGATCTCGAAGAAGAGGGCAAGTTCATCTTCTTCAGCACGCAGCAGGGAACCGTCAAGAAGACGCCGCTGAAGGACTTCTCGAACGTGATGGCGCGCGGGATTATCGCCATCGGTATCGACAAGGACGATGAACTGGTGAAGGCATGCATCACCGACGGAAGCCAGATTGTTTTTCTGGCCACGCATCTGGGCATGGCGATTCGCTTCGACGAGAACGATGTGCGCTCGATGGGCCGTCCGGCCTACGGCGTGCGCGGCATCGACCTGGCGAAGAACGATTACGTGGTGGGCGTCGCGGTGACCCCCAAGGAGCACGAGCCGGGCGAGTACCGCATCCTGGCCATCACCGAAAACGGCTTTGGCAAGCGCACCGACGTGGAGGAATATCGCCTGCAAACCCGCGGCGGCAAGGGCGTCAAGAACATGGCCGTTACGCCGCGCATCGGCCGCGTCAGCACCATTCAACTGGTGGACGACTCGTCGGAACTGATGGTCATCAGCCAGTTCGGCAAGATCATCCGCATCGACACCAAGACCATCCGCGCCGCCGGACGAGCCACGCAGGGCGTCCGCCTGCTGAACCTGGAAGCGGACGACAAGGTCGCCGCCGCGGTCATCATTCCGCCGGAAGAGTTGAAGGACGACGACGAGCAGGGGACGCTGTTGCAGTAGGGACTGCGCGTCCAGCGAAAAGCCCCAGGTCTCAGAAGCGAGGCCTGGGGTTCCCGATCATTTTTGGTCGGCCAAAGCTGGGCCACCCGCCCACCCGCGAGAAGCAGACGCTTAGGAGGACACCAATTCATGTCAGGTCTGAATTGGGAACGGCAGCGCAAGGAAAGGCTCTGCCAAGCACATGGGACCGAAGGGGTTGGCGTGATCCATACATCTCCCAGTGGGTACCCGCGCGTCGACTCCCCAGATCATCGTGGGACAAGGCAAGACTCGCGGCGTGGAAAGGTGGCGGAGCAGACTGACCCGAATGGCAAGCGTGCAACGGGAAGCGTGTCTTCGTCCCTGACGATGAAATTCAGAATCCTGGATTCCATCACCCGAAAGGCCGCCGAAATGGAGGAACTTTCGGGCGATGAACTCAAGGAATGCCTGGAGATTTGTCATGTTGTCGTTAAGCGTATCGAGCAGCTTCTTCCCGAACAGGCCGTGAGGAAGGCTCCACTTCGCAAGAGGTGACCATCCCCGCGCCGGGCGCCCCAGGTCTGGATTTTCGGACCTGGGAGACACGCAGTTAAGCGTCGGGGTCAGTAGGGCTCCAACTCCCCGCTGTGCTTGCGGCGAAACCTACGGATCGTCTTATCCATCGGCTTTCTCGGATCGTAGATAACACCTATCTTCGCCCAGGCCGCGATGCTCAATTCACAAGTCAGGTCCATCCGCTCGGCGACCGAAAGACTGCGCCAGTTCTTCACCCGTTCTTTCAGGTGCTCCGGCACGTAAGTGTAATCGAATTTCGATTCGTCCACGCTCATAGCCAGACTCTATTCCCCTCCCAAATGTCTATAGCGTCCAATCCTCGACGACCAGTCCTTTTACTCTTTCAAACTCGCGCGTGTTGGCGGTGACAAGGATTAGATTTCTGCTGAAGGCTTGTCCGGCGATCAGGGTGTCGTATTCGCCGATGCGCTTACCCTTTCGTTCGAGCGTGGCGCGAATCTCTGCGGCGGCCTTCGCATCCCGCTCGGTAAAGTCCAGCACTGTGACAGCGCTCGAAAGAAATGCAGTCAGCCTGTTTGCATTCTGGGGGACACGGCCGCTCTTGGCCACCCCATACCAGAGTTCATGCGCAGCGATCGATGAGATTTGCGGAAGGATCTTCCCGGCCGTAGCCTGGAAGTAACGCCGCCGGGCCTTGTCGGACGTACCATTGATCAACGCGATGCAGACATTGGTGTCCAGCAGGTAGTTCACTTGAAGTACTCACGGATGGGAGCGAGGTTCTGTTTGCGGCCATCCGGGAAGATCGGATCGCCGCCCATGGCGTCCATCCGCGCAAACAGTTCTTCCGGCGATTCTTTCACTGCCACCGGCACCGGCTCGAGCAAAATCCCCGCGCCCATCCGGGTTACGCGCACCCGGTCGCCTTCGAAGCGAAATTCCTTGGGCAGCCGCACGGCTTGGCTGCGGCCATTCCAGAACAGCCGTGCATCGGTCGGTCTTTTCTTCGCACCCGTCCCAGTAGCCATCGCCACCCCCCCAAAAAAGGTATCTATCAAGAGTATATACCAAATGGACCTTGCGGCCATGGGAGATCCGCTCTATTCGCGCGGAATCTCGAGGGCGCCGGTGAGGCTGGCTACGCGCTCCACGCCGTGGCTGCGGCACCAGGATTCGAGCCCGTGGGCCAGGCGCTCGGTGGCGCGCGGGTCGGCGTAGCTGGCCGTGCCCACCTGGATGGCGGTGGCTCCGGCGAGCAGGAACTCGACCGCATCCTCGGGCGTCGAGATGCCGCCCATGCCGAGGATGGGAATCGTGACGGCGCGTGCGGTCTCGTAGACCATGCGCAGGGCGATGGGCTTGATGGCCGGCCCGGAGAGCCCGCCGGTGATGTTGGTCAGCCGCGGCCGGTGAGTCTCGGCGTCGATGGACATGGCCAGAAAGGTGTTGGTCAGGCTGACGGCGTCCGCGCCTGCTCCAGCGGAGATTTGAGCCATTTGGGCAATCGAGGCGACGTTGGGCGAGAGCTTGACGATCAACGGACGGGTGGAGACGGATTTGACGCGCAGGACGAGGTGCTCCAATTCCCCAACGTCGGCTCCGAAACTCATGCCGCCCGCGTGGACGTTGGGGCAGGAGACATTGAGCTCGTAGGCCGCGATGCCTTCGGCCTGATTGAGCCGCTCGACGACCGCGACATACTCGCCGATTGTGGAACCGAAAACGTTGACGATGACCTTGCAGGCGGGATAGCGGCTGAGCGGCGGCAGCTTGCGGAGAATGAACTCCTCGACGCCAATGTTCTGCAAGCCGATGGCGTTCAACATACCGGCCGCGGTCTGCACGATACGCGGCGCGGGGTGTCCGGCCATCGGTTCAAGCGAGATTCCCTTGGTGACGAATCCGCCGATCCGATCGAGCGCGACGATCTCCTCGAACTCGATGCCGTAGCCGAAGGTGCCGCTGGCGGCGATGACGGGATTGCCCAGCTCCAGGCCCGCCAGCGAGACTTTCATATCAGGTTTCACGCGCGCAAATTTCCTTTTCGAGCGATGGAAGCCAGGATAATTTCCACCTTAGCCATACCTCCATGATACGCGCCGGGGTGGCGATTTACTCCGGCTCTGTTATGCAGTGCAATAAATGGAAAATTCAGCGCATCCGCTTGGATTCGGACTGACGGGTCAGAACCGAGGCGCTTGTGCATTGTTCGGTCGATTCGGAAGGGAACTAATGTCTGCTATTGAGCTGAATGTGGTTGTGGTGTCCGCTCCCTCTACCGAAGCGCTCTCTGAGTCGCAGGCTCGAGGAGTGGCAGATCCTTGCGACAGAACGCTACCGAGGTTGTCAGACCTTTCTCCGGCGGTCGTCGAGCCCTCCATCGGTGGGTTACAGAAAATTTCAGCCGCAGGTCCGTCTGTCATTGTCTCAGATACAAGGTCCAATAAGGCACGACGCTGAAGCAAATTCGATACGATCCAAATAGAGAATTTCAAAGCGATCAAGAAGACTGGTCCGTGACGGGCCAGTGGAATCATGAAGGCAGATCGGGCAGATGGAATGTTGCATGGGCGGGACGGGACGCCGGAGCCAAGATCGCCACCATCCTCTCGGTCGTCGAAAGCTGCTGCCGGCTTCATATCCCTCGACAGCTCCGATAGGAAACAGCAGTGCTTCATCACTCAGATGGTGGCGCTGAGCATTATCCACACGATACGCCCGGTGTTCATGGTGCTATCAGGGGATTTATAGGATCTATTTCGTCGAGGGGCCGTAACCACGGTCACGAGCACTCATCGCCGAGAGATTCGGCAATGAATGCCCGCACGATGTGGCAATTACAGTTCGTTTATCGCGCCGCAAAAGCTGGCATTTGCAGTGTGACGCGAGTTCCGCGGCCAAGTTCACTGGTGACTTCCGCGCTGCCGCCATGGAGCGTCAGGATGCCCTGCACGATAGCCAGACCTAAGCCGGTGCCACCTGATGTTTTCGAGCGCGACGAATCGACGCGAAAGAAGCGATCGAATACTCTGGGCAGCGCTTCGGCGGGAATGCCCACGCCGGTGTCGGAGACCTCGATGCGAATCGCGGCGTCCTCGTTCGTAGCCGCCAGCGTTACGGCTCCTCCCGGCGGCGTGTGTGCAATGGCGTTCGAGACCAGGTTGCTGACCGCTCGCAGCATCAGCGATCGATCCAGGTCCGCGCTCGGCGGCTGGGCCCCAATCTTCACGACAAGCGATATTCCTGCATCGGCAGCAGAAGCTTCGTAATAGTCGCGAACTGTGCTCAGCAACTCTTCGATGTCCACGCTCTCGCGATGCAGCTCGGTCAGGGGGCTTTCCGCGCGGGCCAGAAACAGGAGATCGCCGATCAGCTCGGAAAGCCGGACGGCTTCTTCCAGTGAGGACTCCAGCACGTCGCGGTATTCGTCGACCGTCCGTGCGCGGGCGAGAGCCACTTCGGCTTCTCCGCGGATATTGTTGACCGGCGTGCGCAAATCGTGCGCGATGTCGGCTGAGAACCTCGAGATGCGCTCGAAGGATTCTTCAAGCCGCTCCAGCATTTCATTGAAGGTTCCGGCCAGCGACGCAAGTTCCAACGGATAGCCTTCCGACTCGATCCGTTCGCGCAGATTCGTCGACGTGATTCTCCGCGCGGTTGCGGCGATCTCTTCGACGGGCCGAATGCCGTGCCGCGCAATCCGGTATCCCACCAGCGGGAAGAGAACCGACGTCGCCAGCAGAATGCCCCAGAACCACAGCCGATAGCGCGCCAGTAGCTCCTCTTCCTGCGAGACGTCGATGGCGATTTGAACCGTATCGCTGTGAGTCGGCGGCGTGCCGACGGCGACCGTCGCGCTGGTAACCCGGAATGGCTGCCCATGCCTGCCCGCCATCGCAATCGAACGCTCGAAGCGGCCGCGGGTTCGGCTCGCGAGCGCCCGCAAGATCCAACTGTTCGGCCATGCCGGGCGTCGTCATGATCGGCACGCCATGTTCATCGAGAAGGCGAATGTAGAACTGCTGGTATCGGCGGGCCTCAGACTCAAGCTCAATCTCTTCGCGCAGCGCATCCTCGTCGTCGGGCCGCTCCCGCAGCATGGTGCGCAGCACGTGCAGCTTGTCGGCAAGGAACAGCTCTGTGCTTCGGTCCAGTTCCGTCCGCAGGACGATGTAGAGACTCGCCGTGGCCAGAATGACCAGCATCAGGCCAGCCAGCGAGTAGGCCGCCGACAGCCGGAACGCCAGGGTTCGGCGCGCGGTGCAGCGCGGCCGCAGGCGCTACGACTCGGCTTCGAAGACATAGCCGGCACCGCGCACCGTGTGAATCAGCTTTACGGGGAAGGGATCGTCCACCTTGCTGCGCAACCTGCGCACGTTTACATCCACGACGTTGGTATCGCTGTCGAAGTTCATATCCCAGACCGATTCGGCGATCAGCGTGCGCGATAGCACTTCGCCGGCGCGCCGCGTCAGCAGAGTCAGCAGCAGGAACTCCTTCGAAGTGAGGTCGAGCCTCTGGCCGGCACGCGTCGCGCGGTGGCGCAGCAGATCGATCTCCAGGTCGGCCATGCGCAGGGTCTCCTGCGGGCGAGGCGTTGAGCGGCGCAACAGCGAGCGCACCCGGGCCAGAAGTTCGGAAAACGCGAATGGCTTTACCAGGTAGTCGTCGGCTCCCAACTCGAATCCACGCACGCGCTCGTACACAGCATCGCGCGCTGTGAGCATCAGGACCAACGCTTTCTGCCTGCCTCGCGCAAGCGCGCCAGCACCTGCCATCCATCCGAGCCGGGAAGCATCACATCCAGAACAATCAGGTCGAAATCGACTTCCATGCGCCAGATGCAAGCCTTCCAGGCCGTCGCCTGCAACGTCGACCACATAGCCGGCTTCGCTGAGTCCCTTCTTCAGGAACTTGGCAGTCTTTACTTCGTCTTCGATAATCAGGATTTTCATTTTTCACGCGCCTTTTCAAATCCGGTTCTGTGGGCAGCTTTCAGAAATCGAGGCGTAGGGCGAACTGCATCTCGCGCGGGCGTTCCCGATCCCACCGGGGTGATGGGCGATACGATGGCGGTGTTCAGGTTGATCGTGTTGGTGATTTGGCCGAACGTCGTCTGTGACTCACAAGGTGTAGTGCCTGTGGATGAGCCGTTCCCTTCACATGTCGCCCCCGGCTGACCCAACTGAGGGTGATTGAAGACGTTGTAGAACTCCGCGCGGAATTCAATCTTCGCGCGTTCCGGCAACGGAATCGTCTTGCCAGCGCCCATATCGACTTGCCAGGTGCCCGGCCCGCGGAGCAGGTCGCGCGGCGCGGTGCCGAATACGCTCGCATTGCCGGCTGCATCGAGGGCCGGGAGTTCGAATGCGGCGGGGTTGAACCACTCCGCAACCGTTCTGCCTCCAGGCGGAGTCAGCGGTTTACCGGTCAGCAGGGGACGCTGTGTGCCTGCCTGATTGCCGTCCGGCCCATCGAGAGTCGTCACCACATTGACCGGGAAGCCAGTGCGAACCAGCGCCGTCGTGGTCAGCTCCCAGTTGCCTGCAATGGCGCTGGCAATCCCGCGCTGATGCAGCATCGGCTTGCCCGGGCCGAATGGAAGTTGATAGACCGCGTTGCCGTTGACCACATGGCGGGCGTCCCAGGCGCCGCTGGCGGTTTCGCAGGACTGGCAGTTCTGATTTTGCGGCTGAATTTCGTCGCCGTCTCCGCTGCCGTTGGAGCCGTTGTCGATCTCGTGCGACCAGGTGTAATTGGCCGCCACCAGGAGGCCGTTCGAGAACGGGCGCCGCAGTGAAACGGACAACGCGTTGTAGGTGCTCATGCCGACCGAGCCGCGCCACTGGAAGCCAGTAGCGCAGCTCCCGGCAGGCGCACTCGCATTCCAGGAGCACAGGGGATATTGCGTCTGCGGACCATAGGTGCCCGTGGACGAGTTGTACGCCAACAGGTTTGTCTCGCCTTCTTCGAGCAGGTGCACGCCATGGCTTCCCAGGTAGGAAACCGTGCCCACGAAGTTCGCCGGAAGCTCTTGCTGCGCAGAAAAGCTCCATTGCTCAACGTAGGTGTCTTTGCGGTCCCGTTGTTCAGCGCTTGGCTTGTAGGCAGCTCCCGCGGCGCTGAATGCATTGGCTCCGGCGGCGGTGAGAATCGCGTCGGCTTGGATCGGGCACGTTGTGGGGGGACAGTAGGAGAGCGTTGAGTTGGAGCTGCTTGCCGAATAGGAGGGCACTTCGTCTCCGGCGGGCAAATTCTGATCGTCCAACTGTCCGTCTTCGTGGTAGATGCCGAATCCGCCGCGGATTACCGTCTTGCCGTCCTTCCACGGCGTCCAGGCGAAGCCCACGTGGGGATCGACATCGCCGTAGTTCTGCTGGCCAAAGCTGGCGCCCACAGGGCAGTACCCCTGAGGCCCGCAGGTCGCAAAATCGAAGGGTTCGGCCAGCCCGTTCCTCTCAGTGAAGAGACCGAAGACGGTGTAGCGCAGGCCCAGGTTCAGGGTGAGATTCGAGCGAAGCTTGTACTCGTCCTGCGCGTAGAAAAAGTAATCGTTCTTGCGCAATTCATTGACCGGCAGCGCGCCTGTCAGACTCGCTTTTCTGACCGCATCCGCCGCCAGGTTCGCCGCCGAGGAAAACGTAATCGATCCGTCTTCCGGGTGATTCTGGTTCATCTGAATGCGGCGGTACTCCACGCCGGCTTTGAACGTATGCCGGTCGTAGGTCCAGGTCAGGTTGTCGTTCACCGAATACGAGTTGCCCGCATAGATGCTGGTGTAATCGTAGTTTTCGGTGACAAATCCGGGCCCCACGCCCCCTTGAATCGCAATCTTGTAAATGATCCCCGAATCGCTGTTGTTGTATTGGTTGTTAGTGGAGCGATTGAAGCCTGCATGGGCTTCGTTTACCAGGCTGGAGCTGAAGACGTGCAGCAATTCCAGCGCTCCATTCACCGGCGCGGAGACCTTCTGCTGCAAGTCGGTTGCGGAAGCCGAAAGCGGCTGTGTATCGACCGACCGGTCGTAGTTGAAGCGCATGAAGCCCGTCGTCTTGGACGAGAAGCGCTGGTCGAGGCGCAGCATGAACGAGCTTTCGTTCACCACCTGCGCGCAATTGCAGATCACAAGGTTAGTGTTCGGATCGCTGGTGGTGTATTCAGTTGCCTTTGGACCTGCTCCCGGGAATCCCTGGACGACTGCATACACCGGCGAGGTGCTGGGAAAGTTATAAAACACCGAGGCCGGCGAATTCAGATTCGGCACGTCGCCGCTTGCAGGATAACCCCAGTTCTGCCGGTAGGCTTCCCAAGCAAGAAAGAAAAACGTCTTGTCGCGCACGATGGGGCCGCCCAGCGATCCGCCGAACTGATTCAGGCGAAGCGGCTGCTTAGGTTCCGGCTGCGTTTCTAGGCTAGGGGTCCAGACCTCCGGGGTTCCCCAAGTCGGCAGCGGCGCGTCAAACAAATCGTTGCGCACGTACTCGAAGAGGCGTCCGTGGAAGCTGTTGGTGCCCGATGGCGAGGTCACAGCCAATTGGCCGCCGCCCGTCGCGCCTTCCTCGGCGGTCGACGTCAGCGAATCGACGCGGAACTCCGCGATCGCGTCCAGCGGAATGGAGAGCCGCACCCAGGGGCGCTGCGTCTGATTCACGATGTTTGTGGCGTCGACGCCGTCGTAGGTAAAGTTGCTGTCGTCGAGGCCGCGTCCGGTAAATCGAACCGACCGCTGGTTGCCGCCGCCGGTGTCGATGGCGCCGGGAACGAATGCCGTCAGCGAGGCCCAGTTGCGGCCATTCAACGGCAGTTCGTTGGCTTGCGTTTTCTCGATCAGGCCCGTCACCGCGCTGGAGTTATAGTCCATCAGCGCCGAAGTGGGTGAAACTTCCACGCGCTGCTCGCCGCCCGAAACGCTTAGCGTCGCATGGAGCGTATGCGTTCTCCCAATCTCCTCCTGGACGTTGACGAATTTCAGAGTCTGGAAACCGGGGTGTTCAAACGTGACGGTGTAAGTGCCCACGGGTAACTCGGGAATATCGTAGTTCCCGGTCGAGTCCGACATGATTTCGCGCTGCAGTTGGGTCGAGTTCTGCACCGCCGTAATGCGTGTCTCAGCCAGCAGTCGGCCCGACGGATCAGTCACCGTGCCTGTCAATCCGCTGCGGTCCACCTGCGCGAAGCACGAAACGGCCAGAAAGAGGATTGCGCCGAATTCGATGAATGCTCGATAGACTCGATGCTTGGAAAACCCTGCGGCGAACTGCAGCTTCCCCTTTAACTTACAATGCATAGACCCCCCCAAAGAAAAAACGGATTCCAGACGAATATGAAAATTCCGTGTCATGCTTCCGCTCGTTGCGCGCATCGGAATCCCAATTCGGATGTTCAAGTTGAGACAATCGCGAACATAGGGCCTCGTTCCCGGCAGCAGGCTCAGAACCGCATGGGCTTGTCCAGCAGCGGCTCAAAAAAACCTTGCCGGGTGTGCAAGGTTCGATGGCTCTCAATGACATCCACGTGTCAGTACCACCTGCCGAGGGATTCCTCGGTTGCACTGGATGACAATTTTGTAATCTCACGTTGTTATCGAAGGGTCACGCCCAAATTAAGGCTCCAATAATTTTTAATTACCGCGAGACGAGCTGTTTGTTGAACACCAGGCTCCTACAGAACCACGATGTCGCTATTTACCAGCAGGATACGAAGCTTTGCCCGGGAAATGGCGTTATGAAGCACAGGCCAGCATACGGAATGGATGACAAAACTGTCATTTTCACGTAATGCTGGCGTCCTTCTCGCGGTTCTAGGTTATGGCTGTTGGCGCTGTTTCCCCGGTGCGCCACCTGCTGCACTCGAAGAGAATGCATCCGCCCGTCTCAAGTACCCCGTGTCGCGTGGCCAATTCCGGATCGCGCGATGAAAAAACCGAAAAAGGAGAATAATCCATGTCCGCGAAAACTTCTCGCAAGCATTCTGGGATTAACCCTTTGCATCTGCTGGTCGGCCTGCTGGCGACAGCGCTCAGCATCCCGGCGTTCGCTCAGTCAGTAGAGTTCCCGACGTATTCACCCGGCGAAAACCTGAGCGGGTCGAAGGGCCCGGATTATCCGTCGACCCTGCCCAACCCCTGGGTTGTCAGCGATGGAACCATTATCACCCCCGCCGGCACCCAGGTCTACCTCGGCACCACCACCCGCGCCAAGGCCGTTGCGCTGGACCCCAAAACCGCCACGCACACCGCTGCTGTGCTGCAAATGGGCGCGCCACAGGCCGTCACCATCTTCAACACCCAGAACGGCAATGTCCTGCAGGAGTTCACGTACAACGGCTCCAAAACGGGCAGCGCCACCGGCATTGCCTATACGTCGGATGGCCTGCACCTGCTGTTCAGCCAGGACAGTGGCTATGTTGCCTACGTCAACGTCGATCCGGGGACGGGCAAGATCACCTCCAACGTCGCTCTCATCAGTCTTCCGCTGGACGCCTCCACCGTCAACTTCCCCGGATTTGGCAACGAGCTGTCGCTGAACAGCGCCAACTGCACTCAGACCGTCACCATGCCGGGTACCGGCGTTAAGATTTCTTCTCCTGTGGGGACCTCGGGCAGCTATGCGATCCCGTGTGGCATCCCTTACTCCGGCTCCACTTCCTATCCGCTGGGCCTGGCGATCTCGCCGGATAACTCGACCGCCTACGTAGTGCTCGATGCAAGCGATACGCTGGGCAAAATCAGCCTGAGCACGAATACGCTGGTTTCTCAGATCCGTGTCGGCAACATCCCGCACAGCGTCGTGGTCACTTCGGATGGCAAGACTGCCTACGTCTCGAACGAGGGCGGCCGGATTGCTGGGCAGAAAGACTTCCAGTTATACTCCGATGGCACCAATGTTGTAGCCGAATATCCGACCGGAACCATGGCTTCCGGCACGATTTCCGTGGTCAACCTGTCCACGTTTCAGGTCACCGGCAGAATCGAGACCGGCCACCACCCGACCGGCATGGCATTCTGGGGCAGGTACCTGCTGGTCGCTAACACCTACGACGACAGCATCTCGGTGATCGACACGAGCATGAACCGAGTGGTGCGGACGATCGATGTCGGGCTGCCAGTCGGCGTGCCCGGCGACTGGAAATCGGCTTACGGCGCTGGCCCCAACTCAATCGCCGTCGATGCCAAGAACAACGTCGCCTATGTCGCGCTCTACAATGCCAATGCGGTCGCCGTAGTCGACCTCCGCGACGGCGGATGGAACCCTGTCATGGGCCTGATCCCGGTCGGCTATGCGCCGAGCTCGGTTGCGCTGGACGCGGCGGACAGCGCGCTGCTCGTCGCCAACGACAAAGGCATTGGCTCCACGGGTTTCCAGAACACTCCGCCCGAAAATTCGACCACCACCGCGCACGGCTCGCCGGCTGCCCTCAACACCCACCAGGACCTTGGCATCGTCAGCATCGTTCCTATTCCGAACAGCTCGGCCTTGTCGCTGATGTCGAGGCAGGTCGCCCTGAATAACCACTGGGATCTGGCGGAGAATATCCAGAGCGCCTCCGGCGGCAACTGGTTTGCGAGGCCGGTCGCAATTCCGGCCAAGATCGGCGATCCGTCGCTGATCAAGCACATCTTCGTGATCATTCGTGAAAACCGCACCTACGATCAGATCCTGGGCGACGTGGAGGGCGGCAATGGCGAAGCCGACCTGGCGGTCTTTGGCGACAACGCAACTTACGGCAGCGTCACTCGCAACGCGCACGCGCTGGTCGAGCGTTTCCCGCTCTTTGACAACTTCTACGACCCGAGCCGGCAGTCGGCCGACGGTCACAACTGGATACTGCAAGCGATGGCGCCCTACTCCGATGACATCCAGTCGCCGGACTGGGACCGCGACTATCCTTCCAACGGCGGCGATGCGATTGCCTATCAGAAGAAGGGCCACCTGTTCGATGTGGCGGCCGCGGCGGGCATCAAGATGAAGATCTACGGCGAATACGTCGAAGAGAATACCTTCAAAGTGACGGGTTGTACGGCGACCGAATATACCGGAAGCTGCGAGCCGAGCTGGCAACAGTTCTATCGCGACTCCCAGTGCTTCGATGCGACGACGTTCGGCGCAAATGCAAACTATGCATTGCCACAGCCGAGTGACTGCGCGGCGCCTGGGGTCACGGGCGAGACAACTCTGAACTATCAGAACGCGGTCGCCTCCTACTCCCCGCTCCCGAACGTGATGAAGTACGCGGTCCAGACGTACCCGCAGTTCGATCTGGGCATCCCCGACCAGTACCGCTTCGATGTCTGGTATCAGGATTTCCAGAAGGACGCCTCAGCCGGTGCGGTGCCCCAGTTGGAGTTCATCTGGATCAGCTCCGACCACACCGGCGGCCCGCCGGCCGTGCAAGCCATGCAGGCTGATAACGACCTTGCCCTTGGCCGCTTTGTGGATGCCATCAGCCACAGCTCCATTTGGAAAAGCTCGGCGATCTTCGTCGAGGAAGACGACGCGCAGGACGGCGTGGACCACGTCGACGGTCACCGCAGCCCTGGCTATATTTTCAGCCCCTACGTCAAGCAGAAGGTCAACTCCGATGGCACGGGCGCCGGCGTAACCGAAGACAGTGTCTTCTACACGCAGGTCAACATGACCCGCACCATCGAGCAAATCCTCGGTTTGAAGCCCATGAACCAGAATGACCTTGTGGCTTCGCCCATGAGCGAAATCTTCATCGACAATCCGCCCGCGGTGAACTTTTTGCCTTGGAGCCACGTGCAGAATGGCATCGCGCTGGATGAAGGCACGACCGCGAAATTGAAGCTCCCGACCAAGGACCCCAAAGTCGAGGCTCTGCAGGCAGGCTGGCTCAAGAAGAAGACGGAGATCTTCGCCGGCAAATATCACATTCCCGACTCCGAAGACCCGGACACCGTCAGACACTACAACTGGTATGAGGCCACCGGGTTTGTGCGTCCCTTCCCCGGCGAGAAGACGGTTCGTCCGGCGAGCGACTTCAACAAGGCTGCACCCACCAAAGCCGACGACGACGACTAAGCCGTGTTCCGGCTGAAAAAGGCCCTTTTCCCGATGCCGGGGGGAGGGCCTTTAGTTCACGCCTCATACGAAAATCCCCTGCCGGTTCGATTCCGCCCCGCTGCCGGCGCGAATCTGTTTGCTCCGGGTTCATCCCGCGACATCGCAGAGAACACACGGCCTGTCGATTTCCCTCAAGCCGGACATTTACATCGAGCCGCAGCGCTCTTAACCAGAAAATACTCCATCCTGCCTGCGGAGATACTTGCGGGATCGATCCTCAAGAACGAGCAACTGGCCGCCCCCGGTCAGACAGGATGAAAGCAACGCGAGTCGAGCGATGACGCTGGGAGCCGGTCGGAGGTCAGCGATTGCCCGCGGCGCCATGGATGCGCGGTAAGAAGTCCGGCCTGAGGCCTGGGTCGGCAAGACGCGGTCTACTGAACGGGGCGCGAGCCGGTGATGAGGATATCCACCAGCCTGCGAGCGCTTTGCTGCCAGCCAGGACCGGACGCGACATGGGAGACGCCGATCAGCGCTCGAAGCAGGTCGAAGGGATCGAGATCACATCGGGGGGTAGCACATAGACCGTGAAATTCGGCGCGAACTGCGGAATATCTTTGCTGCTGTGCCGGGTAAGACTTGCCGCGTGATCGCCTGTCATGAGGTCAGCATATACACTTTACGAAAATACCGGACTGCCGGTGCAATGCATATTATCCGGATACCATAAATATGGCACCAGCCGCGCGCTTGCGCCTGACGGATTAAAGGCCACTCGCCACGCGTCGTCTAGACCCGCGCATTACGTCGGCGGTGCCCCGAACAACGCAACTGGCCGGGCCAAGCCCGGCCATCGCGATTTTCATATCTTGGAGAAATCAGAAGGCGCTCAAGTCTAGCAGATGCGGCAACCGCCCCATGACAAACAGCAGCCGCAGCCGTTACACCCGCCCCAGCACCCGTGGCATCCGCCGCAGTCGCAGCAAACTCCTTCGCCGCCTCGCCGACCAGATAGGCCTTGCGGATCCGCGGAAAGAAATTGCGCAGCGATTCGATGCCGCCGGTCTTCGACTTGCCGCCCGCGATCCAGAAAATATCGGAGAAGCAGGCGAGTGCCTGTGCGGCCGAATCGGCATTGGTGGCCTTCGAGTCGTTGACCAGCAGAACTTTGCCCAGGGCGGCCCGGACCGCGGGGCGGGCCTCGGACTCCCGGAAGCCGAGCCCGACCAGCCCGGCGACGGCCGCCTCGATCGCCTGGGCGGCCGCCGTGGGCGCCGCCGGCTCGAGGCTGAGGGCGATCTCGGCCAGCCGATCGCGCAGCTCCAGGATCACCCGCTCGGCGGTCCGGCGGCCGATCCCGGGGACGGTGGCCAGCAGGGCCACGTCACCGTCGCGGATGGCCCGCACCATTGCCTGCAGCTCGGCCCGTCCGAGGATGGAGAGGGCCGCCTTGGGTCCGATCCGCTCGACGCCGATGGAGCAGCCGGAAGAGGCGGAGTGCTGGTCGCGGCCCAGGAACCCGTAGAGGCGGATGGCGTCGTCGGTCACCGAGGTGTGGACGTGCAGCGTCACCTCCCGGTCGCCCATCTCGTGAAGGGCGGCGAGGGTGCGGAGGTGGCACTGGACCTGGTAACCGACGCCAGAGGCCTCGAGCACGACGTGGTCGGTGTCGGAGACCACTGCCGGGCGGCGCGCGCGCGCGCACGGGCGATCACCGCCGACCGGCCGGGGCGGTACCCGCCCGGGCACGCGCGCCGATGGCGGGAGGCGGTGACGGAACCACCGGAGCGCTCGCGGGCTGGCTGGGGAGGAGGTATTCGTCGAGGTCAAGATGACCTGCCCCCGGTTTGTCATCCACCGATAACTGGAGTTTCCCGTTTTTGGTTTTGCTTTGAGATTGTAATCTCATCGTCGTAGTAGTCGAGGCTGTGCGGATGTGGGAAGCGCACTTTGCTTTCCACATCTGCACAGCCTGTTTGCCGCCGGAACTCCTCCGGCGTTCTGTAGTCGAGCGAACTGTGCGGGCGTTCGCAGTTGTACTCCCGCCGCCAGTTCGCCAGTGTCTCCCGCACGCCGTACAGGGTGCGGAACCAGCTGGTGTTGAGGCACTCGTCGCGCAGACGGCCGTTGAAGCTCTCGACATGCCCGTTCTGCATCGGCTTGCCGGGTTCGATGTTGACCAGCCCGACCTTCCAGTCCTCGGCCCAGCCCAGCATGCGGCGCGAGGTGAACTCCGGCCCGTTGTCCGAGCGCATCTGCTCCGGTCGGCCACGCTCGGCGATCGCCCGTTCGAGCACCCGCGTCACGCGACCCGAACCGAAGCTGAAGTCGGCTTCCAGCGCCACGCACTCGCGCGTATAGGCGTCCACGACCGTCAGGATGCGCACCAGCCGGCCCGTCGCCAGCCCGTCGGTGACGAAGTCAGCAATACGTCGTAGTCGAGGCGTACACGTACATACAC
>CAWBHO010000004.1:0-16036 GCA_963788415.1 uncultured Acidobacteriaceae bacterium
GGGCGTCGATGCCGTAGGCTGGAATCCCCTCGGCAATGCGAAAGGCCTCGAGAGTGGCCGCACCGACCGGGTGTGCGCCGGCCCCACCGGCTTCAACTGGTTCGATGATCGCCTGCCACAGCGCGGGAATCTCCGCTGCCTGCACCCAAAGCTCGAAATGGGGCGCGAGCACGCCGTAACCGCGAACCACGCGGATCGGCTGGCCGTTCCATGCGGCGCGGGCGCTGGTCAACGCTTCGCCGGGCGTGGGCAATCCCATCTGCCGGAGAATATCGGCGGCCTTGGGGCCGGTGAGCCCCAGCGCTGTCTCGCCAGTGACTGCGCCGTTCGCGCCTACGCTTTGAGGCGCCAGCTCCACATCGTCCATGATGATGAAGTGCTCCAGGTGAGCCAGCAGCCGGTCGTACTGGTCGGCCGCAATCGTCAGGTGCAGCTCGTCTCCCTCGCGTTGCACGTCGAGGTCGCCCTGGATACGCCCCTGCGCGTTGAGCACCAGGTTCCAGGCTTGAGCGTTCATGCCCAGATCCTTCACCGTGTTCGTGACCATGCCGCTGAGCCAGCGAAAACGGTCTTGGCCGTTTACCGCCACGCGCCGCAGCCAGCCCAGATCATGCGCGGCGGCTGAAGAGACCAGCGCCTCCGCCTCAGCTTCCGGCGCGTCCAGCTCCCGGGGGGTGAGCACGCCGCGATAGGCTTGAAGCGCCGGCGGCGTGGCCGTCGACTCAAGCAGCCGGGCAAGCGGAGTCGCCAAAAGCATCGCCCCCGGCTCTTCATGCGCGGGGCGGGCAGCCGGGGCGGCTTGGGGATGGGCCGTTTCAGTCATAAGAAAACATTGCAGCCGGCTGTGGTGAGGTTTTCAACAGAAAAAACTCGCCACGCCGCATTCTGATTATAGCCTTGAAAGAAGGCAGGAAAAACCGATGAGCGAGACGCGCGGCAAGCTGGAAAGAATTGGATGCAGATGGACCCTGGCGGTGGCGCTGTGCTTTGCCGCAACGCTTTCATTCGCTCAGCAGCCAGCTTCCACCAACCTTCCGCCGCCCGCCGCCGCCGCACAGAGCCAGGCTCCGGAAAGCGGCCAGGCCAAGGCGGCCGCTCGCCTCAGCCCCGAACAGCAGCGCCAGCTCCTCTCGCTCGTCGATCAGATCATCCAATTCTCTTCCGACGAATCCGGCCTGCCCATCCGGAGCCAGGTCAAGCGCCAGATCGTCTCCCGCGCCGAGGTCGAAGGCTACCTGAAACAGAAGATGCAGGAGGACCAGACCTCCAGGCGCATGAAGCGCGACGAGATTGTGCTCAAGAAGTTCGGGCTGCTGGATCGCGATTTCGCGCTCCAGCCTTTTTTGTTGTCGCTGCTCGATGAGCAGATCGAGGCCTACTACGATTTCAAGACCAAGACCGTTTGCCTGCTCGATTGGATGAGCCCGGAAGAACAGAAGCCGGTGCTGGCCCACGAACTGACCCATGCGCTCCAGGACCAGCACTCGAACCTGGAAAAATGGAGCGATCAGACCCCTGAAGACGTTTCCGTCCAATCGGCCGCGGACACCGATCACCTGGCCAGAGATGAGATGGACACAGCGCGCCTCGCCGTTGTCGAGGGCCAGGCGACAGTCGTCATGATGGATTACATCCTCAAGCCGCTGGGAAAAAGCCTGGTGAAAGACCCCGAAGTGATCGACACGATCAAGCAGCAGATGGCGTCCTCGGCTAATTCTCCGGTGCTGGCGCGCGCTCCGCTGCTGCTTTCTGAATCCCTTTTGTTTCCTTATAGCGAGGGGCTCAGCTTCGAGCAGGATGTGTGGATGGACCAGGGCCGGACGGCGGCCTTTGCCGGTACCCTCGACCGCCCGCCCACATCGACCTGGGAGATTCTCAATCCGCGCGCCTACGAACAGCATCAGACGCCGCCCGTGCCCCTGTTGCCCAACATTCACCCCCTGCTCGACAAGCTCTATAGGCCTTACGACATCGGCCAGATGGGCCAGCTCGACGTTCACATTCTCGCGGAGCTGTTCGGCGGCGACCAGGCCGCCCGCGATCTGACACCGGCCTGGGACGGCGGCCTCTACTGGGCGGGCCAGTTGCGCAGCGCGAAAACCGAGGCGGAACAAGCCAACACTCAATCCATTGCCCTCTTCTACCTTTCGGCCTGGAAGAATGCCGCCTCCGCTCAGGTCTTCGCGCACATCTACGCCCAGGAGCTGGGGCAGAAATACTCCGGCGTCAAGCTCGAACAGATCCGCCAGCTCGCCGGGTCGGCCTCAGATCTCTCCGCCGGACCGTCCTCCGAGGAGCAGGTTTACTCCACTTCCGAGGGGCCGGTGACGATCACCAGGCGCGGCAGGCTGGTCTTCGTCGCGGAAAGCTTTCCGCTCGAATTGGCCCGCAAGCTTGCCACGCTGGTTCTCGACGCGCAGGGAAGCGGCGCAATGCAAACGGCTGAAGCTGCGCAGCCCGGCGTCGCAGCTCCAGATTCCGGCCCATGGCAGCCGCTTACCGCCAACCTCATCCGCTTTTTCTCCGATTGCGGCGTGATGAAGGCCGCCGTGGACGCTGGAATTCGGGCCGCAACAAGATAGCCCGCGGTATTGCGCAACTATATCGGGAGATTTCAGGTCTATTCAGGCAGAGATTTCAATTCAAAGACCGGAATCGAGGAATGATGATGAAAGCCGCTCTTTTGGCGCTTCTTTTCGGCAGCGCGCTGGCGTACGGCCAGGATGCGGGGATGATGGCCGCGCAACAGGCGATCGAGGCCAGCCAGCAGGCGCAACAGGCCGCGCAACAGGCGATTGACCAGGCCCAGATCTCGAGCCAGCAGACCACCATCACCAACCTGCAGATACAACAGACAATGGCGAATGTCTCCACATCCTCGTCCTGCCCAGGGCCTATCGTCGGCGCCGCAATCCAGCCAAAATTCTCGATCAAGAAAAGCGGCAAGGTGGCCGCCGGAACCCAGTTGCGCATCCACTCCGAGACTCACTACGCAACCATCTACTACACCACCGACGGCTGGATGCCAACGGCCGCATCGACGCGCTATACCGGCCCCATCACCATCAATGCCACTACCCATCTCGAAGCCGTCGCTCTGGCGCCAAACATGTTGCACAGTTCTGTCGCGTTCGCCGACTACACAGTGGACGCTCCGGCAGAACCTGCCGCTCCGCAGCCTCCGGTAGTGACCGACGGAGTGCTGCGCGCCGGAACCACGCTGCGTCTGGTGACGAACGCGGAGACCAGCTCTGAAACCGCGGAAGTGGGAGACAAGATCCCGCTGCTGCTCGATCAGGATGTGGATGTGGGCGATAAGGTCGTCATCGCGAAAGGAACTCCCGTGGATGGTGTGCTGACCATCGCGGACCCGGCGGGAAAGCGCAACATTCCGGGCGATCTCGTCTTCGCGGTGCACACGCTGCGGGCGGGAAATACGTCGATCCCTATTCGCGGAGGCGAAACCCTGGAAGGACAAGCCGGGCGCAAGCCTCAGCAGGTAATCATCGAGCCTGGAATGGCGGTGATCGCGGTCGTCGCCAGGGAAACGCCGATAAAGCCCTGAGTCCATGCCGTAAGTCCAGGTTTTCGAGCGCCCGGAACGGTCAAGCCATCTCTTTGTGGACGGCATACTCGTCCAGCAGCACGGAAACCAGCACCGCCGTGGGAACGGCAACCATGGCCCCGAGAACGCCACCAAGCGCGGAGCCGAGCAGCAAGGCGACCAGAATGGCCAGCCCCGGAAGATTGACCCTGTTTTCCATAATGCGCGGGATCAGATAAGAATTTTCTACCTGCAGGTAAAGCACGTAGAAGATTGCAACTCCCAGCACCCGGCCCCACGAGTCGATGGCCGCCACCAGCAGCGCGAGTCCGATGCAAACGGCGGCGCCCAGGACGGGGACGATGTTCAGCAACCCCGTCAGCACGCCCAGCGCATAGGCATAGCGAACGTGAAGGCCGAGATAAGTGATTGTACTGGCAACGCCCAGGATGAGCATCAGGCTGCCCTGGCCCAGCAGCCATCGGCCCATGCGAATCCTCGCCCGTTGGAGAGTCTTGTCCAGGCGTTCGCGGCCCTCGGGCGGAAAGAAGGAAAGGAACCACAGGTAGGCGCGATCGCCCTCCAGAATGAAATAGATGGTAAGAATCAGGCCCATGACGGCATCGAAGAGGATGCCCGCCCAGTCCCGAACCGAAGAGAGCAGATAAGCGGCCGCATGGCTGGCGAAACCCTGAACCTGGGAGATAAGATCCGCGTTGTCCAGATGCTGGGCCAGGGGAATGCTTTGCAGCTTCAGCAAAAGCGCAGGCACGCGCGAAGGCATCTCCTGGGCGAATTCCTGCAGGTCGGCGATGACCGGGGGCAGGGCGAGGAACCCGAAAGCGGCGATGGCCGCCGCCGCCGCGAGCAGAAGAATAAAAATGGCCGACCCTTTGAATGGCTGCCAGCGGCCAATGCGGAGCAGGGAAGTGGAGCGCACCAGGGGGGCAAGCACCACGGCAAACAAGGCGCAGACGTAGAGCAGCAAGAGCACATCGCGAAGCAGCCACGCCAGGTAGCAGGCTAGGGCAAGAGCGAAGACGAAGAGAATCTCATGGCGAAAATTGCGCGCGGTGCCGGGGGGCTCGTTCATGCCTTGGATTCCTACTGATCTCCGCTCAAAAGCGAGCCCACGATTCCGCCCAGCAGCCCGCCGCCCACCGCCGGTCCCACTTGCCGGCTCTCAGTGTGCGGCAGGTACTCGCTGATCTGGTGCGCCAGCCGCGAGATAGGCAGCGTCTGAAGCCAGACCTGGCCCGGCCCCTGCAGCACGGCCAGAAACAGGCCATCGCCGCCGAAGATCATGTTCTTGATCCCGGGAACCGTGGTGATCTGAAAGGCCACCGAGGATTGGAATGCGCCCACGTGGCCCGGATGCACGCGCAGCACTTCGCCCGCGGCCAGATTCTTCACGATCAGCTCGCCGCTCAACTCCAGCCACGCCGTTCCCTGGCCGCCCACCCGCTGCAACAGGAATCCGTCGCCGCCGAAGATGCCCGCCCCCAGCGACTGCTGAAAACCCACGCCGATGGTCACCTGCGGGGTGGCGCACAGAAAACCGTGCCGGTGGACCATGTATTCATTGCCGGGATTGACCTCAACCGGCGCAATGTGGCCGGGCATCTTGGTGGCAAACGAGACCACGCCGGGGGCTTGGATGGCGCGGTACTCGGTCATGAACAGGCTCCCGCCGCCGGCTACGCGCTTGATCGCGCCGAAAATGCCGCCGCCGCCGCCCATCTGCGTGTGCGTGGTCATCTGAATGGAAGCGGTCATCCAGGAAAGCTCGCCGCTTTCAGAGAAGACGCTCTCGTTCGGCTCAAGCTGCACATCGAGGACGGGCATGGTCGTGCCCTGAATCCGGGTTTGCATGGGTTGATCTCCTTTTCGTGGACAGTGTACCTGCCGGGGGCGCGAAAATGTCGGGCGAAAGCCGGATTTCTCGATCAAAAAACCGCAAATCACTGCGCAAGAAACCGCAAACCGCCGCCGCAGCCGGGGAAAGCCGTCAGTTCAGCGGATTCTTTGATCGCAACTCCGCCACAATCTCCGCGGCCGCCACGCGCGCCTGATCGGCCTGGTCGGGCGGGAAGCTGATGGCGCCCACGCGGGCATGGCCGCCGCCGCCGTAGCGCTCGCAGACCTCGGCCAGATTCACCATTTTTTCTGGATCGGCCTTGGTCCAGGGGTTCGAGCCGACGGCCACTTTGGTGCGGAAACTGGACCTCGACAGACCGATCGAATACGTGGCCTGGGGATGCAGGAAGTAGGGGATGAACTTGTTGAACCCCTCCAGCGGATGATCGGTAATGTCGAAGAAGATGGTGCCATCGCGCTCTTCGGCGCGCTGGCGGATCAGCTCGATGGCGCCTCGGTGGCGATCGAGCAGCGGCGGCAGCAGATCGGCCACAAAGGGCTGGCGGAGCACCTCGGCCAGCGGCATCTCGGTGAGCAGCGGGATCAGCCGCGGGATGAAGACCGGGTCCTGAATGGATTCGATGATCAGGGTCAGCTTCATGGCCGGAGCGGCCATCTCGACGGCCGACTCGGGGTTTTCATACTTGGCGCCGTCCACGATGTCGGCCCAATGAATCAGCTCGGCCAGGGGTTTGGTGTCGAAGCCGAAGCGGGTGGCGGCGATGTGCGCCAGAAAGCTGGTGCAGGAGGTGTAGCCGGGATCGAAAAACTTGCGCCCGCCGCAATCCGGGTCCTGCTTGCAGGCCAGAAAGCTCTCGCGGTCCCCTGCCGTAAGAAAGGCCGAAAGATGATGGTCGAACCACCAGGTAATTCGCGGCGAGGCGGAGTATTTGAAATCGACGATGGCGTTTTCGTCGCCGCTAAACTCGCTCTCGTCAAACAGCGCTCCGGCCCGATGCACCAGGCCGTGATATTCGTAGCTGGCGTCAGCCGAGACGCACTCGCGGTGGAAGCGCGTGAACAGCGAGGCTGAACAGGCTCCGTCAAAACATTTGTCGTGATAGAAGACGCGAACCTGCAAAATCTGACTTCCTCCATGAACGCAACAGAAAAGCTTCTTCTGCCGGAACTGTCTAGCATCAAGGGAGCGGCTGTTTCTGTCAAGCCGGCAGGGGCTCTGTGAGCTGGATCGCCTTCAAAACCCCTCTTCTGCCTGGAGCGGTTCGGGTTTCAGCGAAGAAACCCGCAATAGCCTGCAGAATGGCTAGGGAACCGCTCGGCCAGCGATTTCGTAGAGTCTCTTTCGATGAGTAGAATTCAATCCATAGAAAACTGTTTGAGGGAGAGGCGATGGATCCGGAGTTTCAACCCCCGTTGCGGGAAACACCTGCGGCCGAAGCTACCGTCGAGGCGTCGTTGTCCACCGACGAGCAGGCGATGCGATCGGCTGAAACCACGGACGGCCGGCAGGATGCGAGCGAATATCGCGGCCTTCGCTGGGTATTCATCGGCAGCGGGGGCCTGCGCGCCGGATGGTCGGCGCTGGTTTTTTTCCTGCTGCTGGGCATCTCCGGCTTCGCCCTGGAATCTGTTTTTTTCAAACTCCATCTGGTCGGCAAACGGGAAAGCTTCACCGCCTCGGCAACGTTCTTTTCGGAGTTGGCCATCGTTCTTGCGTTGCTGGCGGCAGCCGCTGTGGTGGCGCTCTTGGAAGGCCGGCGCAGCCTTCTGGCCTATAACCTGACCGGGCCCCGGCGGCTTCCTCACTTTCTCAGCGGCCTGGCGGCGGGCTTCGCGGCGCTGTCGGCCTTGGTGGGCGCGCTGGCCTGGGGCGGCTGGATGCATTTCGGTCCCGCTGCGCTCTCCGGCGCTCAGATCTTCAAATTTGGCGCGCTGTGGGCGGCGGCTTTTCTGCTGGTGGGCTGCTGCGAAGAGGGCGTCTTCCGCTGCTATCTGCTGTTTACCTTCGCTCGCGGCGTCAACTTCTGGTGGGCGCTGGGGATCAACGCCCTGATATGCGGCGAGTTGCTGCTGCGCGCCAAGGGCAACGGCGTCTGGGGCGTCTACGCGGTCGCACTGCTGGGGCTTGCCCCCTGTTTGATCCTCCACATTCGCAAAATGCCACGAAGTGGCTTCTGGCAGGCGGCGTGGGTCACGTCGATGCTCTTCGGCTTTGTCCACACCGGCAACAACGGCGAAGACTGGATCGGCATCTTTGCCGCCGCGCTGATCGGCTTCGTCTTCTGCGTCAGCGTGCGAATGACCGGCTCGGCCTGGTGGGCAATCGGCTGCCACGCCGCCTGGGATTGGTCGGAGACCTATTTCTACGGCGCCATCGACAGCGGCAACGTGGCCACCGGCCACTATCTGACCACCACCCCCGTCGGCAATGCACTTTGGAGCGGCGGCGCGGACGGCCCCGAAGGCAGCCTGCTGGTCGTCGGCGCCGTCCTGCTGCTGCTGGTGGCGTTGTTTGTCCTCTACGGAAGAAAAGACCTGGTTCCGCAAAGGGCGGCAGTTCCGGCCGTCCTGTAGGTTCGAGGCGGATGCCGCCGTGATTCCGAGGACACCTGTGACTCTTCTTTTCATATTGAAGGGTACGGGCTTTCGCCCCTGAGGAAACGCTCCCGGGGCATACATGCGAGGCTAGGATATTATGCGCATAAGCGCAATATAATAAAGCGCTTAAATTGTATTTGAGGCCGATTTAGCCCAGCAAGAAAGGTGCCGTTCTTGATTTCTATGAAGACAATCCGGCGCTACGCCGGTCCTGCTGTCATTCTTCTCGCCGCGGCCGTCGCCATCGCGCCACAGCTTGTGCGCGGCAGTCCCTGCGGCGACGACTTCGACTTCCACCTGGTCTCATGGTTCGACTGCCTGAACGCCTGGCGGCACGGGATTCCTTATCCACATTGGGATCCCAGCGCGAACTTCGGCGCCGGCGAACCGCGCTTTATCTTCTACCCGCCGCTGACCTGGATGCTGGGCGCGGCGCTGGGCTGGATCTTGCCCTGGACGCCGGTTCCAATCGTGCTGACCTTTCTGCTGCTTGCCGCCACGGGCCTGGCGACACGGGCGTTCGCGCGCTCTCTGCTGCCGGACGGCGCGGCGACGCTGGCCGGCTGTGCGGCGCTATTTTCCGGTTACGAGCTTTACAACATCTACAAGCGCGCGGACTTCGCCGAGTTGACAGGCGGCTTCTGGATTCCTCTGCTGCTGCTTTATCTGCTGCGCGACCGCAACCCGTGGGCATCGCCGATCCGCCGCGCCCTGGATGGCTCGGCTCTCCCCTTGGCGCTGGTGGTCGCCGGCTGCTGGCTTTCGAATGCGCCTCTGGGGGTCATGGGCTGCTATTTGCTGGCCGCCGTTGCGCTGGCTGCCGCGCTCGATGCTCGTTCGTGGGCGCCGGTTCTGCGCGCCGCCGTCGCCGCTGCCCTGGGCCTGGGTCTCGCGGCTCTCTATCTGCTGCCCGCGGCCTGGGAGCAACGCTGGATCGATGTGAGCCAGGCTACCGACGATCCCCTCTTTCAGATCGAGAACCGGTTCATCATCCCCCGGCATTCCCTTCCGCAACTCGCCTCCCATGGCGTGGTGCAGCTCGATACCTCCTTCCTCTGCATCACCATGATCCTGGTGGCTCTGGCTGGCCTCGTGGTGGCCTGGCGGCGCGGCCGTCTACGGGTCGGACGCTGGACGGGAGCAGCGCGCAAGCAGTGCTCCTGCAGTACTCAGTCGTCCCTGGCTTCGGGGAGTTTTTTTGAGCCGATTGCCCGCCGCTGGTGGCTTCCGCTGGCGCTGATTCCGCCGGCCATCCTGTTTCTGCAGTTTTCGGTCTCGCTTCCGCTGTGGAATCTTCTGCCCAAGCTGCGATTCCTGCAGTTTCCCTGGCGTTGGCTGGTGGTGTTGGAAGCGCCGATGGGCATCTTCTTCGCGGCGGCCGTTTGGCCTGCCCGCCGTGCCCGGCGCTGGGCCGTCCTGGCCCTCTGCGCCGTATTTTTTCTGGCGACCGTGATCTTTGCCGGCAAGCATTTCTACCGGCCCTGCTATGAGGGAGACACCGTTCCGGAGATGATGAGCGCGTATCGCAGCGGCGCGGGTTTTGAAGGCGCCGACGAGTAGAGCCCCCGGAAGGCGACAATACCCTGATTGCGACCGGGTTGCCGGACGCCTGCCTGAGCGTCGATCCCCGCGTGACACTGGGCATCACCCCGGCTCCGGATGCCAATCCCTACTGGCAGCCAGAGCAGGGCTGTTGCGAGCGAAGCTTCTCCTGGCAATCGGCTCAGCCGGAGCACAGAAGCCTCCGCGCTGTCACGCCCCATGCCGGATTTCTGATTCTGCGGCTGCGCAGCTATCCGGCCTGGCGGGTCGGGGTGAACGGCCAAACGGTTGCCGATCTGCCCAAACGCGACGACGGCCTGATGGCCGTGCCCGTTCCGCAGGGAGTCGGTCGATCTGACGTGGACTGGACCAACAACCCCCGATGTGGTCGCCGGGCGTTCGCTGAGCGTCCTGGCCCTGCTCTTGCTGGCAATCCTCTGGGTCGTGGAGCGAAAGCTCCAAAAAGGCGGTCGGCCTCGGTTATCATGAGAGCGATGAACGTCGATGTGAAATCAGATTCTGGATGAGGGCGCGGAGCTGACCGACCGTGCGCTGGAAGAGTTGTTGCCCAGCGTGCAACCGTGCCCGCCTCGATTCACGGCGCCATGCGCCACTCGGTTTTTGCCGGCGGCAAGCGGCTCCGGCCGGTGCTGGCCATGCAGGCCGCGGTCACCATTGCCGGTGCTCTGCCGCGCGGGAATCGCCCGGCTGGGCGCGGCGCTCGAAATGCTGCACACTTACTCGCTGATCCACGACGACCTGCCCGCCCTGGACAACGACGACCTGCGCCGCGGCAAGCCCACCTGCCACAAGGTCTTCGGCGAGGCCATCGCCATTCTGGCCGGCGACGCGCTGCAGACCCGCGCCTTCGAAGTGCTGGCCGGGCTGGATTCTCCGCCCGCCGCAACCGTGCAGATCATCGGCCTGATCGCCAACGCTGTCGGCACCGTCGAGGGCATGATCGGCGGTCAGGTGCTGGACATCGAGAGCGAACACCTCAAGCCGACGCCGGAGCTGGTCCATGCCATCCACCGCGCCAAGACCGGGGCGCTGATCCGGGTCGCGTGGTGGCCGGAGGCGTTTACGCCGGAGCCGTTCTCGAAGATGTCGCCCGCCTGACCCTGTTCGGCTCGAAGGCCGGGCTGGCCTTTCAGATTGTGGACGACATCCTCGACATGACCGTGGACTCGGCCCAACTGGGCAAGACCGCGGGCAAGGATCAGGCCACGGAAAAGGCCACCTGGCCGGCCGTCTACGGCATCGATCAGAGCCATCGCGACGCCGCCCGCCTGATGGAGGAAGCCTTCGCCGCGCTTGACCCGTACGGCAGCCGCGCCGATGGATTGAAGGCCGTTGCGCGCTACCTGGTCGAGCGGACAAACTAGCCCATGCTCTCTGAAGCCGAGATCCTCACCGCGCTACGCGACTGCTTCGACCCGGAGGTGAAGCTGAATCTGGTGGACCTGGGCCTGATTTACGCGGTCGAGACCGGCCCCGACCCGGATTCCACTCCCGCCTGGCCGCGCCAATGGGTCCGGGTCAGGATGACGCTCACCAAGCAGCAGTGCCCCGCATCGGGGCTGATCCTCGAACAGGTGCACAACCGCCTGGCCGGCATCGCCGACCTCAGCAAGGTCGAGGTCGATCTGGTCTGGGAGCCGAAATGGACGCCCCACCGCATCAGCGCCGCGGGACGCCGGCAACTGGGAATGGAAGATTCGCCCGCAAGCTCGCCGACCAGGCTTATCTGGCCAGAGCCCGCCGCAAAGCCTCGCGCTTGACGGTCACTTCATTGACCGTATCCTGCACCTGGCCCAGAACGCCCTGCACCTGGTCGATATAGCCGGGAAGCGCGTTCCACCAAGTGCGGAGCGTCTCTTGCTGGTCGAGCAGCGCCAGGGCCGTGCCCGAGGCCGCGGCCACCATTCCGGCGCGGCGCTCGCCGCACAGCAGCAGCAGGCCCGCGGCCACCAGGCTTCCGCCTGCCGCGAATCCAGCCCAGCTCAGCGGTTCGCATTCCGGAGTGCCCGGCGCAGCGGGAGAATCGTTCAGTGGTTTTGAAAGGGGGACGATCACCATCTTTTCTCCTTCCGTTCCGGTCCGCGGGTGTCGCGGTCATGGAAGCGGTCCATCCAATAGGACAACAAAAATCAGTAGATCTGCAAATCGCCCGAAGCCCGCGCCCTGAGGCTGCAAGCTGTCTCCGGCCGGGGCGCTGGAGCTGACAGCGGGCAGCCTCTCAGTCCAGGTCGAATTCGCGCAACGGCTTGCCGTCCGGAGCTTCCTTGGCCTTGCGCAGCGCTTCGGCAAACTTCTTGTCGAACAGGTCTTCCTTGTTCTTTTCCGCCTCTACCGACTGGCGAAAGATCGACTCCTTGCGTTCATTCTGCTCGCGCATGGCCTCGGCCGCCGTCTCCAGATCCTCGAACATGCGCTTGCGCGGCGCCGGAGTGTGGCTCACCACCAGGCCGGTGGACGCATCGACCTTCAGCATCGCCCCGCAATCCGGGCACGCAACCTCGAAAATTCGTTCCTTCGCCTGGGCCATTTTTCTTACAGAATTGTATGCGCTTGCGGAGCGGATTGGATAAAAATCTCAAAACTCCGCAAACGCATCTGCTGTTAGGCAGAGTTCCGGTGATGGTCATCGGCCGCGGCCATCCACAACCGACGGAATATCAGCCACAATCGCTTCAGCGAAGAATGAAGATTCGCGAACATTTCAGACCTGACCTGGCGGATTTTCGCTTTGCAAGGTTCTCAACCGGCTTTTGGAGCAGACGTATACTGTGCCCATGACTCTTTCGCATCTGTTTTCCCGTTCGCTGCTCTCCGTTGCGGCCGTTTCAGGAGTGGTTTGCGTGCTGGCCCTGCCGCTGCCGGCGCACGCCTGGGGCAACAAGGGCCATCGCATCATCAACAAGCTGGCGGCGACCACCCTGCCCGCCGACTTGCCGGCCTTTCTGCGCTCTCCCGAGGCTGTTGCGGAGATCGAGTACCTGGGTCCGGAGCCAGACCGCTGGCGTTCGCCTGCCGAGCCGGAGTTGAGCGCCGCCCAGGCCCCGGAACACTTCATCAACCTCGAACTGGCCGACGCGCTGGGCCCCCTGCCGCATCGCCGCTTCGACTTCGAGGCTGAAGTCTTCGCCGCCGGCGAGCGGCCGGAAAAGATCGGCCTTCAGCCCTGGGAAACCGACGAAGTCTGGGAGCGGCTGAAGTCCGCGATGCGCGATTACCGCCATCTCTCGGCCGAGCACGAGGACACCCGCCCGGTCGAGCAGACGATCATCTTTTATGCGGGCTGGCTGGGCCATTATGTCGGCGACGGCTCGCAGCCGCTGCACACCACCGTCCAGTACAACGGCTGGGTGGGGCCCAATCCCCACGGCTACACCACTGGCCACCAGATTCACTGGCAGTTCGAGGGGCCCTTTGTGGACGCCAATATCAGCGCGCCCGAGGTGCGGGCGGCAATGACGGAGCCCAAAGCCATCCAGGGCGATCTGTTCGACGCCTATGTGGCCTACCTCCGCCATACCCGAACCTACGTCGATCAGGTCTACGAGCTCGACAAAGTGGGCGGCTTCAACGGCTCGGGAACGCCAGAATCCCGGCGGTTTACAGCGGAGCGGCTGGCGGCCGGCGCCAGCATGCTGCGCGACATGATCTACACCGCCTGGATCGAGAGCGCCCAGCCCGTGCCCAATCCCTACGCAGGCAAATGAAGGCTTCGCCCGCTCAGTTCTGGCTGGTGGATTCGACCGCGTTGATGGCCGGAATCCGCCGCAGCAGGACGGTCAGCGTCGCGGTCATCAGCGCTACGGCCGGAATGGCGATCAGCAGCCATGCCAGCAGCGCCTGACCTGTCAACGCGCCCAGGCGCGAGAGCAGGTCCAGCGGCGCGGCGTGCAGCAAGGATCCGGCTTGGGCGGCGCGCCCGGAGCCCAGGGGAAACAGCCGCCTTCCCAGGCGGACAAAGGGCACAATCAGCACCAGTTGCAAAGGCATGGCGGCCCAGTTTGCCGCCTGAATGACGGGAAAGTTCAACCGCAGGATGAGCGCCAGCAGGGTGCATAAGACCGTGGTCACGCCAATGAGCGGAACGCAGCCGATGGCAAACCCCAGCGCCAGCGTCAGCGCCAGCCGCTGCGGAGAGATGCCCTGAAGCAGCCACGCCGAGGCGCGCTGCTTGATCGATTCGATGGAGCCTGGTCCCATGCTGCTTCAATCTTACCGGCAAAACGGCGCGCCGGATCGTCTTCCGGGAAACTCTGGCAGACCAGCCGCTGCGAACCGCCGAAAAAGGGCTTTTCATTCCTGAAAGCGGAGCAATCCCTGGCGGCGAAGCTGGGAATGCACCTGCTCCACCTTCCAGTCGAGCGCGCCGGTTCCGTCCACGATCAGCCCCGCGTTGGCCGCCGATGGGCGCACATGCATCAGGCTTGCCGGCCGGACGGTCGCTTCGTACTGGCGGCGAACCGATTCCGGCGTGCGCCCCCGCTGCTCGATGTCGCGCTTGAGCCGCCGCTCGAAGCAGACCTCATCGGGCGTGTCCACATAAACGCGTAGATGATAGAGCGGCAGCAGTTCGGCGTAGTAGAGCGCGAAGATGCCTTCCACGATCAGAAAGGCGCCCGGCTGGACCGCCTCTGTTCGGCCCGGAATGCGGCAATGGGTGGCAAAGTCGTAAAGCGGCCGCTCGATGGTCTCGCCCCTGGCCAGCGCCGCAATGTGGACCGCCAGCAAAGGGCTTTCGATCACCGCGGGGTCGTCGAGGTTCTGCCGGGCGCGCTCGGCAGGCGGCAGGTGCGAAAGATCCCGGTAGTAATTGTCCAGAGGAAAGTGGACGCCTTCGAGGGTGCGGGCCAGCTCACAGGCCAGGGTGGTTTTTCCCGAGCCCGAGCAGCCGGCAATGCCCACAACAACGGGCGGAAATGGGAGCCGCGCACTGCGCCAGACGGGAGATTGCTCTCTATTCGGCGCTTGCGTGGCGGCAGAGGCTTGCGGTGCGCTCTCCCCGGCTTTTTCCGGGCTCAAGCGCCCGGTCCCATCTGTGCCGCGATTTCCGGCACCAGCCGCGCCAGCAGCCGCGCCAACTGCTGCTCGACCCGCCGGCCGGTCGCGTGCACCTCTTCATGATTGAGCGGCGTAGCGCTCAGCCCCGCGGCCAGGTTGGTTACGCAACTGATGCCCAGCACCTCGATGCCCATGTGCCGGGCCGCAATCGTCTCCGGCACCGTGGACATGCCCACCAGCGTGGCGCCCAGCGCTCGAAAGGCGTGAATCTCGGCCGGCGTCTCGTAACTGGGACCGCTGACGGCCAGATAGACCCCCTCGTCGAGCGCGAACCCCTCTTCCGCCGCGGCTTTCCGCGCCAGAGAGCGCAGCCGTTTCGAGTAGGCCTCGGTCATATCGAAAAAACGAAGACCGGCCGCGGGAAAGCGCGGCGTTGCGCCGGTCTGGACGGCAAACCGCGGCTCGTTCGGCCCAATGAGCGGGTTCCAGCCCATGAAATTGATGTGGTCGGAGAGCGCTACAAGCTGGCCCACGCGGTAGCCCTCGGCGATTCCGGCGGCGGCATTGGTCAGGATGACCGACCGGATTCCCAGCGCCCCCAGCAGATGCATGGGAAAGGCCACCTCCTGCGGCGAATAGCCCTCGTAGAAATGCACCCGCCCCTGCATCACGATGACCGGCGTTCCCGGCGCGCGCCCCGGTGACAGATCTTCGTCGCCGGGAACACCACGCAACAACCCAGCGACGATGCGCCCCTTGTGGCCCTCGACGGTGCAGCGTGGAAAGTGCGGAATCTCGGCGTAGGGCACCACAATCGGCTCGGTGACCGCGTCCGCCACCGACCCCAGTCCTGAGCCGAGAACGATTCCCACTTGGGGGTTGAATGGGCCTACGATGGTCCGCAGAAATGCCGCAGCTTCAGAAACTTCGTCGAAATAAGTCATCTTTTTGCCTGACGTTGTGCCGCGCGCATTCTCTCTGGCCGCACATTGCTGCCTGTATCGGGCTTGAACCGCGCCGTTCCGTCGATTGCATGCGGATGCGGCGTCCTGGATGCCGCGTCCGCAAAAATATGTTGATATTCAGCTTCCGGCCGCAAAAACCGGGATGACATAAGGCCCTTCAGGAATGACCGCCACGGCCGAATCTCCATGTTTTTCCATGCTCTGTTGAACAGCTTTCTCAACCGATTCGATCACTTCGACTCCGGTGATGCGCCGCTCCTCCGCGTTGAGGCCGGTGGTATAAAGCTGAATGTGTCCCAGGCGCATGGGCTTCATCTGCATCTCGGTTTGCCATTCGTCGATTTCGGCGAAGGACTTGGCCTGCAACGTGGCCAGAAAGCGCTCGGGGCCCAGTTCCACCAATTTTTTCTGGGCGCTTTGGAACTCCGCCGAACCGAAGCCCTCCGAACACTCCGAGGCGATGATCAGGGTGCCGCCCGGCTCCAGAATATCC
>CAWBHO010000005.1:0-5193 GCA_963788415.1 uncultured Acidobacteriaceae bacterium
ACGTGCACGGGGCAGGCCGCGGTGCAGGCAGGTGCCTGCTCCTCGATACATTGCGTTTCCCATCGCCGAACCTGTTCCCGATCCATGATGCGATCTCCCGCGCTTCTTTGATTCCAAGGAATCAGGTATTCAAAGACGAAGCCTTCATGCTTCCGCTCTTTCAAATCCGGCACGAGAAGAACGGCGCATCGAAAAAGTTTTTTGCGGCATGCTTCCTGAAAGCGAATCCAGGCTATGAAAAGACGCCGAGGAAAGCTGTGACTGCAGATACCGATGAAAGACCGGGACGAAACTCGAGTTTCGTCCCGGCGCTTGTTGGTGTTTTGATCGGCGCCTTATGCGCTGACCAGATGATCCTTTTCCGCCTTGGCATCCAACGCGGCCTTGACGATCTTTGGCAGAGCTGGAACCCGAAGGATGCGCACCCCGCAGGCGTTGTAGATAGCGTTGAGAATCGCTGGATGCGGCGCAGTCAGAGGAGCCTCGCCTACTCCAGCGGCACCAAACGGCCCCAGCGGGCGTTTCATTTCCTGGAAAAGAATCTCGATGTCGTCCGGGATGTCTTTGATGTAGGGCAAGCCGCAGTTCTTGAGACTCGTATGGTACTTCAGATCTTCAAAGTCCTCCGTAAGCGCCAGTCCTACACCCTGCGCCAGCCCGCCATAGATCTGGCCTTCGACCGTCGATCGGTTGATGATGGTTCCCACGTCCACCGCTGTCGTGAACTTCACGACCGTCACCTTGCCGGTCTTGGGATTCACTTCAACTTCAGGCATGAACAACTCATACATGTAAACCGGGAACGGATTGCCCTGGCAGGTATCCGCGTCGCAAGCCGTGCAGTCGCTGGCAACCCACTTGCCGTCGTAGCGGAGTGGAATGTTCTCCGCCACCATCTCGTCGTAAGTGCGATAGGTGCCATCGCTCTTGCGCATCGCGTTCAGCAGCATCTCCGCCGAGATCTTGGTGGCGTTGCCGGTAAAGACGTTGGAACGGCTGCCGCCCGAAGGTCCGCTATTGGGCAGCAGGGTATCATTCATCTCCAGCTTGATCCGGTCTGGGTGGAGGTGCAATGGGCGCAGTGTTTCGTGAGTGATGGTCAAACAGGATAGGTCAGAGCCCTGGCCGTGGTCTTGCCATGAGTTGTAAACGGTCACACCCGTTGGCGTCAGTTCGATTGCCGCTTCCGACCCATCCGGGCCGTCGAGTCCGCAGCCGTAGATTCCCAGCGAAAGACCCACGCCACGCGGCTTCTCCGGCGTCGAAAGCTCCTTGCACCGCTTCTTGGCTTCTTCATACTTCGGACGAAGCAAGTCGAACAAGCCTTCGAGACAGTACACATCGGGCGTTTGACCTGTCGGCGTTGTCACCCCGGGACGATAGATGTTCTTATAGCGCAGCTCGAACGGATCTACATTCATCTTCTCGGCCAGCATATCCATGGCGATCTCTGAAGCCAGGAAGGCCTGCGGAGAACCAAAGGCCCGGAATGCCGATCCCCAGGCATGGTTGGTGCAAACACTATGTCCCATGCCGCGAATATTCGGGATGTCGTAGCCGGCGCCCGTGTATTGTCCCTGACGCGAAGTCACCAGATCGCCGAATTCGGAGTACGGACCGTGATCAAGCCACCAGTTAACATCCATCGCAAGTAGCTTGCCTTCCTTGTCGGCGCCGAGCTTGATCGTGACTTCGGCGGGAGACCTTTTGCCTGTATAAGTAATGTTCTGATACTGGTTGTAAACCAGCGAAACCGGGCGGCCCGTCGCCAGGCAGGCGACACCGAGCAATGCTTCCATGGTGGGCGAGAACTTGTAGCCGAATGTTCCGCCGGTTCCATTCTGGATCAGGCGGAGCTTGTCAGGTTCAACGCCGATGCCGGGGCAGATCATCGCGTGGTGCAGGTGCAGGCCGATGCTTTTGGACTGAATGGTCAACCGGCCGCTGTCTTCAAGATAGGCTTGGCCGCAGTCCGGCTCAAGATGGAGATGAGGCTGGCGGCTGCAATAAGTCGCGGTTTCGACGGTATACGCGGCCTTCTCCATGATGGGCCTGGTGTCCTCGCCCTTTTTTACACCCTGGTCAAAGTAAACATTGGGGACGCCGGGATGAATCTCGATCGCATCCGGCGCCATGGCGGCATACCCGCTCATGTAAGCAGGCAATACTTCAAGATCGACCTTGACCTCGGCGGCCGCGGCGCGGGCATGGTCCTCGGTGTCGGCACAGACAATCGCGATTGCATCCCCGAACTGGAATATCTTGTCCTTGCAAAGAATCGGCCGGTCCCAGCCATCGCCCCTGTTGGTCGGAAAGGTAATCAGACCGGTGATCGCATTTCTGCCCTTCACGTCCTTCCAGGTGACAACCTTCACAACACCCGTCATCTTCTCCGCTTCCGAGGTGTCGATGCCCTTGATGTTGGCGTGCGAAACTTCCGCCTGCACCAGCGCCAGATGCAGGGTATCGGGCGGCATATGCAGCGTAACATCGGCTCCGAAATCCCATCCGCCGGTCACCTTTGCAACGGCCGAGGGACGACGATACGTGGAGCCCATGATTGAGCCGTTCTCAACAGGCTCGAAAAGCAGGTCTTCTTTCTTCTTCTCTCCGCGCAGAACGGCGGCTGCCTCCATCACCGAGTCCACCAGCGGCTTGTAGCCGGTGCAGCGGCAGGCGTTCTTGTTGATGTCAAACCATGTCCGCACTTCTTCGCGGGTGGGCGAGGCGTTGTTGTCCAGCAGAACCTTGGCGGACATCAGAAAGCCTGGGGTACAGATGCCGCACTGCGCAGCTCCATGCGCCATCCATGCCACCTGCAGAGGGTGCAGATTGTCGGGCGTGCCTAGCGCTTCGATGGTCTGGATCTTGGCGCCCTGTTCCACATCCTCCATCGCCAGCAAACATGCGCGCGTTGCCTGTCCATCGACAATGACAGTACAGGTGCCGCATTGGCCTTCACTGCAACAGATCTTGCAGCCGGTAAGCAGCAGTTGATTGCGCAACACCTCAGCGAGGCTCTTCTCGGGGTCGACGACCAAAGAGCGATCAACGCCGTTAATATTCAGAATTCGCTTTTCCATGATTTCCAATACTCCTTTTCTTCATGACTTTGATCGGGTGGAATTGGCCTCTCGGGGAGCAGGCCCGCCTCTGCCGCGTTGCCCCTGCTCGCATTTCAGCAAAGGGAGTGCGGGTTAGCTAACTTCCTTGCGGGTTCACGCGCAATGAGACGGGCGGAACCGGGTTGCTTCTCTTTGGCTCGCGATGTATCTTCCATGGGTTTGCATCGCAGACCGGTTAAGCCTGCGCAGCCTGCTGCAAAACGACCGGCTGCCTGGCGGAGACAATGCCCAAGACGTTACCGATCATTACGGCCGGCGGGCGTTGAGCTCAATACGACCGTAACGACAAGGGCGGACATTGGAAATCGACTTCACCACGGCATCTTGCCAATGAAAGTGTGCACGGCCATTCACTCTCTCCTTTTTGAGGAAACCCTTGTTGCTGCTGCGATTGTCCGCAGCGGTTCGCAGGGAGATCGATGCACGAGCGGCGACCGCTTTTGCATTGCTTCCGCCCTGTCCACCTCGGGTGGAACGTATAACCGGGAAGCTACCGAGGTAGCTGCCTCAGTTTGCGCCCGGGCTGCATGTGCAGAACAGATGCCGTCAGCAAGGGCTTGCGGGCTTCTCGCATGCTCTCCTGACCGGTAAGGGTATGCAATTGATCTGCCATTGAATAAATCCCGCGCAGGGATAGGCTCCCGGCACCGTGATGATGGTGTGCATTCCGGCTAACTGGCCGAATTAGTGCTTGAAGAGTGGAGGATTGACGAGGTTTTTCGGGGTATGCGTTGCCGGGTGCCGCTCTTTCATCGATACAAACACCCCGCCGCGAAAGCGTGGCGCCTCTGCGCCATGATGAATCGTGCTCAGGAATGGAACAGGCAAATGTGCGCATTTCTGGAACACGAGGCCGCAGCATGGGGAATGAACATCGTTTGCGGAACAGGCTGTGGGGTGCTCAGCGGCTTTGTTCGGGAGCCAGTCCATATTCGAGCATCTTGCGATAAAGAGTGTTACGGGCGATGCCCAGGCGCGCCGCAGTTTGCTTGATGTTGCCGCAGCACACATCCAAGGCTTCGGCGATGGCCTGTTTTTCAATCTCCCGCAAGGAGATGCCAGTTTGCAGCGGCGCACTCCGGTGCAGGTTGAGATTGCGCTCGGGCACTGGTCCGGCGCCCGCCGTTGGCAACTCGATGTGGTCCACCGTCAGCGTGGAACAACCCCGGGTGTGAATCAGGGCCCGCTCCAGAACATTCTCCATCTCCCGTACGTTGCCCGGCCAGGAGTAGGCGGCAAGCTTTTGCAGAGATTCAAGGCTTATCTCCACCGGCGGACGCTGCAGGCGCGCAGAAATTTTGCCGACAAGGCAGCGGGCCAGCGCGGGAATGTCTTCGAGTCGCTCGCGCAAGGAGGGAATCTTCACCTCCAGCACCGCCAGACGGTAATAGAGGTCTTCACGGAACCGCCCCTGCTCGACATCCTTGCTCAGATCGCAGTGTGTGGCTGCGATAATGCGGATGTCGACATTGATCTCCTGCGACGAGCCAATGCGCGAAACCGTGCGCTCCTGCAAAACGCGCAACAACTTGGACTGCATGCAGACCGACATCTCGCCGATCTCATCCAGGAAAATTGTCCCTCCGTTGGCCATCTCGAACTTGCCCGCCTGACCGCCCTTCTTCGCTCCGGTGAAAGAGCCGTCGTTGTATCCGAACAATTCGCTTTCGATGAGGCTCTCCGGCATGGCGGCGCAGTTAATCGCCAGGAAAGGGCCTTGGCTTCTCGGGCTGGCGTTGTGAATCGAGTTGGCGAAGATTTCCTTTCCCGTTCCGCTTTCGCCCAGAAGGAGCACGGTTGAAGTGCAGGTGGCAGCCAGGGATGCCCAGTCTTTGGCCTTCTGCATTGCCAGGCTGTCTCCCACGATGTCTTCAAAACCGTAGCGGTGGGAATAGAACACCGGACCCCGCCGCACAGATTGATGCGCTTGAAGCTCCCTGAAGAAGGCAACGGCCCCCAGAATGGAGCCATCGTCGTCGCGCAGCACCGAGGCGGAACTTTGAATCCGGCGCCCCGAGTGGCTGATGATGAACTCCTGGTTCTGGTACTCCTTGCCGCTTTTCAACGC
>CAWBHO010000006.1:0-18626 GCA_963788415.1 uncultured Acidobacteriaceae bacterium
CAACACGGCGGAAGGCGTCACCGGCCATTCCGACAAGCTGTATGTCTACAACGCGGTCACCGGTTGGAAAAACTATCCGCTGCCGGCGAACACGTTTAAAAATACAACGCTGCCGCCGGGCGTGCTGCCGCCCTCGGTGGATTACTCGCCGACCACTGTATTGCCGGCCAACGCCGCTACCTCCGGCACCGTGCAGACCCCAGCCATCGTCATTCCTTCCGTGGGAGCTTACGCAAGAGGAAGCACCACCGAGGCCCACACCTGGTGCCCCACGGGAACCATCGGCGACTTCGCGAGCCTGGCCTTTTATCCGCAGGGAGCGACGGGAAATTCGGTGGACACCGAGAGCGATGCGCTGGCCGCCACCACCGATGGCCAGCATATTCTGAGCGCGGCCGTCACCACCAGCGGCGCTCTGCTCTCCGACATCGGCGTTACCATTCCCAAATACAGCTGCCTCTATCTGGAAACAGACAGCGGTTATGCTGCCAATTACACGCTGGCCGACGGCGATGTCCTCCCGCCGGCGCTCACGCTGACCAACACTCTGGCGCAGATGACGCTCGACTCGACGAAGGTGAACGCGACTGCCGTCAACCAGGTGGTGGCCTCGCCGGAATCCAATCTGGCGTTTATCACCTATACGGCGACCTCGGACAACACCAATGCGGAGTTACCCTACTACGTTCCGGGAAGCGGCACGGTGGGCTACATCACGCTGACCGGAAGCTCGTCGATCAGCGCGCCTCTGGCCGGCGCCTTCACGCCGGACGACCAAACCTTCTTCGTCTCGACGGCGGGCGACAACGAGATCCACGAGATCACCGTTTCTTCGCTGACCGACACCGGGCAGATCAGCCCCAACCTGCCGGCCTGCACCGAGGGCACCGACGCCGGTTGTACGTTTTCCGGCAGCGGTACAGTCGTGCCGGCCACGGCGATCGCCATCAAGCCGCGTCCGACCACCTAGAGCGGTTTCGATTCAAGTGTTGCCATTTGAAGGTCATGCGAGGGGCATTTTCTCGATAAAAATGCCCTCTGCGTCTACGTTTCTGTAAACAGCAGAATCGAAACCGCTGTAGTCCTTCGCACAACAAACAGCAAACGAAGAAGGCCGGCTACCCGCCGGCCTTCTTCGTTTGTGAGCGGTCCGTTCGCCGGGCCCGTCCGCATTCCGCGCCAAAATGTCCGGAGATCGGCGAACCGGGAGCCGGCTCACCGATGCCCCCTGTACCCGCCCCAGCACGATAGAATCAAAACATGATCAAGGGAATCTCCTTTCTTCGTCCCGCAGGCAGCCGAGCCGCTTACGACCGGCTGGCGAGCTTCTTTTCCGCTCTGGGATTTGCCGCCGGCAAGGGATGGTCGGAAGAAACCAGCCAAGGCGCATCGTTTCTGGCTCCGCTGGGCAATCTCGAGTTTGTGGATGGGCAGTTTCCTCCCACCGCCGACGTGCTGGTGGAGGTAACCGCTCTCGACGCCGTGCATCAGGCCGCCGACGCGTGGCTGCGCGCTCAGGGCGGCGAGGCTGCGGTCGCGCGCCTTTCCTCCATCGCGGAAACCCACTGGAAGTCGCAGATTTTCACCGTTGAGCCGGAGCCCGGCTTCGCCTTCAGCTTCTGGGCATGGACCGACCCCATCAAGGGCAAGCCAGTAGCCATCGAGGGCGATTTGTCCGCCGCCGGAATGAGGTTTGCCATCGTCGTCGCCCGCTGGAATGCGGTGATCACCGACCGGCTGCTGGAAGGCGCGCTCGACGCCCTGTTGCGCAGCGGCGCAAAGCGAGCCGACATTGAAGTCGTGCGCGTTCCCGGCGCATGGGAGATTCCTTCGGCCGCGCGCACGCTGGCGAACCGGAAGGCCGGCGCGGGCCAGGTCAATGCCATCATCACCCTCGGCTGCCTGCTGCGCGGCGAAACCGCCCACTACGAGGCCATTTACAACGAAGTCGCCCGCGGCATTGGCCAGTCGCAGCAAGAGACCGGCGTCCCTCACAGCTTTGGAGTGCTCACCTGCGAAACCCTGGAGCAGGCGCTGAACCGCGCCGGCATCAAGGCCGGCAACAAGGGCTTTGAGGCTGCCTCGGCGGCTATCGAGATGGTGAGCCTGGGACGCAAAATCCAAACGGATGCCACCGTCGAAGGCGGCCCTGCTTGACCGCCGTAGTACATCACGCCTCGGGGCGGCGCAAGTCGCGCGAACTGGCCATGCAGATGCTTTTTCAGGCGGACATCGGCAAGCAGACGCCGGATCAGGTGCGCGCCACGTTTTGGAAGGCCGGCGACGAGGTCGAGCCCGAGGTGCGCGGCTTTGCCGAGGATCTGTTCCGCGCGGCCCAGGCTCACCAGGAGCAGATCGACGAGCTGATCGTGGCCAACTCCAAGAACTGGCGCCTCGAACGCATGCCGGCCGTCGACCGCAACCTGCTGCGCATGGCCGTGGGAGAGATGCTGGGCTTCAAGGGAACGCCGTTTCCCATTGTCATCAACGAGGCCCTGGAGATCGGACGCCGCTACTCCGCGCCTGAATCCATCAACTTCCTCAACGGGATGCTGGATTCGATCGCCCGCGGCCTGATCGGCAAGTAACAGGGATCAGGGGTCAGGGATCAGGGAACAGAAAATGACCCGGCATCTTTGTCCTTTTGCGGTTCAGGCGGGATGTTCGTCCAGGATGCGGCTCTGTCGGTCATTCACAGCGCTGTTCAGCCGCAGTTTTCCAGCAACCAATAGTGAAATCCATCCATGATGGCCATCAGCGCCGCCTGGTTCAAATCGCTGCTCACCCCGGCGGTTGTCCAGGATTCGTGGCCATTGGCATGGAAGCTCACCGTGACCCGGACATACGCCGCCGTATCATTGGCCGAAACGTCGATGGCGGTCACGCTGAAGGTTCCCAGGCGCATCTGCGCGATGGCCGGATACCATCTTTCGAGCTCCCGCCGCATGGCCTTGGTCAGCGCATCCACGGGCCCCGCGCCTTCGGCCCTGCTCACCGCCGCGATTGACTCTCCAATAGACAGAAACATCGAAGCCTGCACGTAGCGGTTCCGGGTTTCGTCCGACTCGTCCAGAACTCTCCAGCTTTTGACATTGAAGCGGTCGCTCAGGCTTCCGCGCACCCTCATGCAGGCCAGCCGGAAGGATACCTCGCTGGCCGTGAAGCCGCCGCCTTCGATCATCGCCTGATTCGTGTCCATCAGTGCCTGCGCCTGCGCGGAGTCCAGCGGAATGCCCAGCGATTCAGACAGCAGCATGATGTTGGCCCGGCCCGACTGGCCGTTGACCCCGATGACGGGAGCGGCGCCCACTCTGGCAGGATCGCACCACAGATACGCCCCCGGGTTCTTGCGCTCGCTCGATCCGTGCATCCCCGCCCAGGTGCCGAAGGCCCCGTGCCCGACGATCGGCGCACCGTGCGGCGGCTCCAGGCCGAAGGCCGTATACGCCGCATGGGCCAGGCTGGTCAGCCCGGCGAGTGATTCGGGCGCCACAAACTCCGCCTCGCCCCGAAGCTGCATGCCTCCGACGACCGTGGAAAGATTCACATTGCCGCAGCGCTCGCCCGTTCCGAGCAGAGTGCCCTGAACCTGAACGGCGCCTGAGAGGACGGCGGCCCGTGTGTTGGCGACACCAAGACCGCGATCCGTGTGGCCGTGAAATCCAAGCAGCGCGCCGGGATAGTCTCGCCTCAGTCCGCTGAAAACCTGGGAAACCTCCTCGGGACTCGCGCCGCCGGTGGTATCGCAGACCACAATCCGGTCCACCTTCTGGCGGGCGCACTGCGCCACCATCTGGTGAAAGTAGTCCAGGCTGCGGCGGTTGAAATCGGCGTCGCACGGATTACCGTTCTCGCGGCGGCCGCAGGCGGCGTCCATCGCGTGCTCCATATCCACGATCACTTCCAGGCCGTTGTCCTGAAGCCACTCGACGGTTTCATAGGCCATCAGCAGATTTTCTTCCGGCGTCGTTTCGAGCGAACGCATCACATCCAGCAGCCTGGATTTGACCACCACGACCGCAACCGGAATCCGCTGCTTGTGGCTGGCGATGAATTGCACGTCGGGCCAATCGCCGACCTTTGTACCGCGGCCGCGCGTTCTGCCGAACAGAGCCAGCTTCATGGCTCCCGTATCCGCCGTCTCAAGCGCGTTGGCCAGTTCGCCCACAAACTGGTTGGCTCCTGCAAAGCCGATTTCAGCGTAGCGAACGCCAAAGGCGGCCATGCGCTGCAGCAGACGAACAGCATTGGTCGCGGAAATATCGATGTTCGGCTGCTGCATCCCGTCCCGAAGGCTGGTGTCGAACAGTTCGACCTTGCGCGTCTCAGTCACTGGATGAAGTTTCCTCTGAGCAGATGAATTTTCGGTGGAGGATCCTCGCGCGAAGCGGTTTCCTTCCCATCATCATACCTTGAAGCAGATCGAAGGCCTCCGGACCGGCCGTCAGCAGGCCAGCTTCCAGCCCAACCGGCGCGCCTGGGCGAGGGAGCGCGGCGAGAGTGCGCTGTGCGGCTCACCCGCGGCGAGGCCGACCCAGAGATGCCCGATGGGCTTGGCGCCCAGCGAGAGCGCCGCCAGACGCAGCGCCTTGGTGGTTCCGGTCGTGAGTGGAATCAAGAAGCCCGGCATTCCGGACGAAGCCACCAGCACGGCCTTGCGCGGGTGCAGCTTGTTGCGCGGACGAGGCGCGTTTTGCCCCCACGGCCAATAGATGCACCCCAGCAGCCGCTCCAGAAAACGGCGAAAGACGGCGGTGGCGTTGTAGTAATTGACCGGCGTGGCCAGAACCAGGCCGTCGGCCGCCTCCAACTCCCGCAAAATCGCCTCCAGGCCGTCCTCGAGCACGCACCGGCTGCGCTCGGTTCCAGGCATTTGCGAGCATTTCCGGCAGTTGGTGCAAAACTCGATCGGTTGCTCGATCAGGCGGATGATCCCGGTCTCGGCTCCCTTTTCCCGGGCGCCGGCCAGGATGGCTTCGACGGCCTGATCCGTCGTTCCACCCTTGCGATAACTGCCGGTAATCGCCACCACTTTGCCCATGGAAAACCTCCCACCCCGATTGCGCCCAGGTTACTCCACGATACGCTCCCGTGTAATGACGCGATGTTCCCATTCCCGCGCACCGCGCCGTGCCAAACGACCGCCCGTTCTGTTACCCTCGCTTTCGCATGGAATTTATCAATCTTCGTTTCGCAAAACATCCTCCTTTGGCTGTGCTCACCATCGACCGGCCCCAGGTTCTCAACGCCCTCAGCGCCGGAACCCTCGCCGAGCTTTCGGCGGCCTTCGAGGACCTCGCCGCCGATCCCGCCATTCGCGTCATCCTGCTCACCGGCGCTGGGGACCGGGCCTTTGTTGCCGGCGCCGACATTCGCGAGCTGGCTGCGCTCACGGCCGAAGAAGGCCACGCTTTCGCCCTGCGCGGACAGGGCCTCTTCCGCAGCATTGAAACGCTCGGCAAGCCGGTGATCGCCTGCATCCGGGGCTTTGCCCTGGGCGGCGGCTGTGAGCTGGCCCTGGCCTGCACTCTGCGCCTGGCCGCCGTGGACGCCCGCATGGGCCAGCCGGAGGTCAAGCTGGGCATCATGGCCGGCTACGGCGGTTCGCAGCGCCTGCCGCGCCTGGTGGGCCGCGGCCCAGCGCTCAAAATGCTGCTCACCGGCGCCATCCTCGACGCCCGCGAGGCCCTGCGCATCGGCCTTGTCGATGAGGTCGTTCCCGCCGCCGAGCTGATGCAGCGCGCCGAGGCTCTGGCGCAGCAGATCGCCGCCAACGCCCCCCTGGCCGTGGCCGAGACCCTGCGGGCGGTCGATGAAGGACTCGATCTGCCGCTCGATCTTGCCCTGCTGCGCGAGGCATTGCGCTTTGGCCACCTTTGCGGCACCGCCGACAAGAACGAGGGTACGCAAGCCTTTCTTGAAAAGCGCGCGCCCGCCTGGAAAGGCGAGTAACCGGCCGCGGGTTGTTCCTGCTATCCTGTGAAGCGTGATCGAACGCTCAACAATCAGGCAATTTGCCGTCCTGGCCTGTCTGCTGGCCATCTGCCTGACCGCCTGCCACAAGGAAGAGCAGGAGGTGGCCGGAGCCGCCGAAAACGCCGTCCAGGCCGAGCACAAGGCACAGGCCGCCGCACAGGCCTCCGCCAGCGAGCAGGACAGCGAGCGCGCCGAGCTGGCGCTCATTCCGCTGCCCACCAAAAGCATGTATGTCAACGTGCGCGATGCCGGCGCATGGGCCAATCCATTTCTCTCGGTCGGCGCTTCCAGTCTCACCCTGCGAACCGCCGTCACCGGCGCCAATCCCGGAGCGACAGGCCCGGCTGCAGGGCCGCACGCCAAGGCCGCTCACTTCCGCGAGATTCAGTTGCGCCCCGCCGATCTGGCCCAGGCCCTGATCGCGCTGCCCCCCGGCGCATGGCGCTATGGCCGCGTGATCGCCGTCGCCGAGTCGCCCCAGGCCAGCCCGAAAGACCGCCCCAAGGTCCGCCGCAACGTCGAAGCCGCTATCCAGCAGCTCAACGACCTCGGCATCGTCGTCGAAGAGTGGCCCGCGCGCTAACCACCGGCGGTGGAACGATCCGTCGCGCGCGGTCGGCGAACGGCTCTTTGGACCAACGGTTGCACGAAGCTTTGATTGAGCCGGACAGCGGCGGTCTGGAATGCGAGGGTGATGAGAATCGATCCGGATGAAGCCCTCGCACAGGAAACCGCTCGGCAGCGGGTGGCCGCGAGCAACCGGAGCACACGCCTGCGAATCGGCGGGGCTCGAAGCAGGATGAAGCGAGACCGATCGAAGATGCGCGTTCTGCTGGCACTTGTGTTGCTCCTGACTGTTTTCGCCGGCGGACGCGCGAACGCGTATACCCTTCTTACGCACGAAGAGCTGATCGATCTCAACTGGCAGTATTCCATTGTTCCGCTGCTGCTCAGCCGCTACCCTGACTTGACGCCGGCCGAGCTCGAAGAGGCGCGGGCTTATGCCTACGGCGGCTGCGTGATCCAGGACATGGGTTACTATCCGTTCGGCGACAAATCATTCTCGAACCTGACCCACTACGTGCGCTCCGGCGACTTTGTGGTGAATCTGTTTCGCAATGCGCACAACGCCGATGAGCTCGCCTTCGCCGTGGGCGCGCTGTCGCATTACGTGGGCGACGCCATTGGCCACTCCGAAGCGACAAATCTCTCCGTTCCCGTGGAGTTTCCCAAGCTGCACGCGAAATACGGTGACGAGGTGAGTTACGCCGAGGGCGAGCACCAGCATGTGCAGACCGAGTTCGCCTTTGACATTGACCAGATCGCGCATCACCGCATGGCTCCGGTCCGCTTTCTTTGCCACATCGGACTCAAGGTGCCAGTGAACCAGCTGGCGCTTGCCTACTACCAGACCTACGGACTGAGCGACGAGTTCTCACCCCGGCGGCGGCGCTTCAACGTTCGTGAATACCGTTTCATGGTGCATACCTTCTTCCCCCGCGTGGCCTACGCCATCACGCTCCTCCATCGCCGCCACGAGCCGGCGGAGCCAGAGACGCCGGATGCGGAGGCCATCGACAAGGAAGTGGCCGTGGTGGCCGCGGAAAACGACTGGCAGAAGTATGGCCGCCATGCGGGAATCGGAACCTATATGCTGGCTGGCTTTCTGTTTATCCTGCCCAAATTCGGCCCGTTGAAGCTGATCGACGTAAAAGGCCCAACCCCGGCGACTGAGGCCGCATACCTGCACAGCGTGGTGGTGTCCACGGCAATCATGCACCGGATGCTGGCGCGGTTTACGCCTCCCGCGGCTGCGCACACGCCCACGGCCGGAGCAGGCGATCCTGTTTCCACGAATCAATCTCCGCAAGCGATTCGGGAGGTCATGACCACCGACCCGAACACGCTTCTGCTGTCGCGCGACCCGCTTCATCCGCTGCCCAATCGCGACCTCGACACCGGTCGAGTGGTCGAGCCCGGCGGCGACTCGCTCACCGACCGAACCTACGCCAATCTCCTTCACCGGCTCACCCGCCGGCCCGCGCGGCCCATCCCGCCAGGCATCAAGCAGGACATCCATGCCTACTACGCAGACCCCAACGCACCGATCGCAACGAAGCAGCACCCGGCGCAGTGGGCGCAGGTGCAAGCCGATCTGGCAACCCTTGCCGCCATGCCCACCAGCACGGAGCCACGGCCGTATCCCACTTACGGCAATGAGGCAGGCGGCAGCGCCGAGGCGCCGGTAAACTGATTCACCGAGAAATCGACGAACCCACGGTCACCATGGCCTCGACGATGCGAAAGAGTCGCAGCGGACCAGGTCGATCTTGGCAAGACCGGAATGAGGTCTCACCAATCTGTCTCGGCCGCACGACCCGCGGAGAGCCCGCCAAGGGCGCGCTGAGATCAATGGTCCTAAAATCCGGCTTTCGTGCTGGCTTTTCGCGCTCGAGGATATCGACCGAATCGCGGACGCGCTCAACGGCCTCCGAAGCCGACGAGGTGGGAGAGCGGCGCCATGGCAACTCTCATCATGAAATAGACGAAAAAACATTCCATCCGCGAAGAAAGCGTGCGGATTCTTGGGCGCATACGGTGCGGATTCAGCCTCAGCCGCGCCCTTTCAAAGCAGCTCTGCCCCAAAAGCAAATTTGTCTTAGCGCCTGCCATGTTTTTTTGCTGGCTTGGCGGAACGGGGCTTGGTTGCATCCTCCGGACGGCCGGTCGAGATGGGGCCGAGGTCGGAGCCGGTGCGAAGAACCTGCGTATCGACCATCTTGTAGGCGATGGTGCGCGGATTCGCGGGGCGCGTGATGCCGGTGGCCGGATCGGTGTTCAGGTTGGGGCTGCCGGCGATCTGGAAGCTGAAGACGGGCACGCTGCCGCCCGCCGCGGGCTCCGTGGTGACCCGCACCGGCAGAAAGCCTTCAATGGGGTGCAGCCGGAAGGCGGTCTCGTAGCGGTGATGGCGCAGGCTCCAGGTGAAGACGCGCACCTGGTCGAAATCGAAGGGCAAGCCGGATCTGGGCGGAGAAAGCACGGTCACATATTGGGGGACTTCGTGGTTGGGCGTCGAAGCCTCGGAGTCGAAGACCTTGTTAAGCAGGTAGGAACCCACGAAGCGCTGGCCTTCGGCATAGATGCCGATCGCGTCGGGCACATCCACATTCACATCCCAGGCCAGCAGCCACCCGGTGTCACCCTGAGCGTCGCGCGCCAGCCACCAATCCTCGAGCGGCGGCGGCTGAGGCGCGGATTGGCCGGGAGTCTGCGCGGCGGCCCTGGCAGGCGCGGAAGCCATGGTATTCGCGGTCACTTTGGGAACCGAAGCGCGGGCCAGAAGCTGAACGCTGGAGTTGCCGGCCAGAAGATAGAATCGGTCGGTCTGCCGGCCGGGCAAAAGATGCATGTAAAGGTCGTTGTTCAGGGACGCGGTCGCCACCACCGGATCGTCTTTATGCTGGCGTGCAAGCTGAACAAACGCATCGTAGGTCTTGGCGTCGATGACCGCCCGCTCCTCGATCCAGCCGACCTGGTTCGCCGAGGTCTTCACTTTGAGAAAGCGGCGGCCGTGTTCGAGGACTTCGAGCGGCTGGCCGTTGACCACCTCGGCCACGCGCTCCGAGACGGCGGCCACACGGTCGCGCAGCATCGTCCGTCGCGCCGAGACGTACACCACATCGTGCTGTTCGCGATGAAAACGGCTGCAGCCCGAAGGGAGCAGAAAAAAAACCAGCAGCAGCACGGAAAGGGCGGGAGACTTCGAACGTCGCGGGGAAGAGACCGATGAGATGAAAGGTTGCCGCAGCATCGCCAGGAGCATTTCACCTGAGAATAGCACCTTGCGCGGAAACCAAAACTCCGTTTCCGCGCGGCAGTTCTCCGGTTGCCGATTGCCGGCCCCGGGCGGGCATCAATAATGCTGCGCGCCGATACCGGATGCGGCAAAGGTCGACGAGGTGATCGTGGTGTCCAACTGGCCACTGGTTGTGGTGTCGAAGTAATACGCATCGAAGTAGGGGTTGCCGAGAGAGCTGACAACCAGGACGAATTGCTCGGTGCTGTCTTCGGCCAGGGCCACGGGTTCATCTCCGGTGGCGACCGAGTTGCTGAGTTTGGTCAGCGAGTAGCTGGAGCCGTCGGCGGCGATGGAAAACCCGGTGATATTGCCGGACGAAGTCCCATTCCAGTTGGCGACATAAACGAAATCGCCAGTTGATTTGGGCAGAATGGCATGAGGGCCGGTGCCGCCGCTGGCAAGCGGGGAGCCGGAGATCTCGGTCAGCCCACCGCTGGAGCCGATGGCGAAGGCCCGCAGCCCGCCGCCGCTGCTGAGAGCGGCGGCCTCGCCCACGTACAGCAGTCGAGTGCTGGGGTCCACGGCCAGCGAGAGAGCGGAGCCGGCAGAGGAGCTCTCCGGCGTAATGGTGGCATAGGCTGCGGAGCCGAACGGGGCGCTGCTGTTGGCCGCGGTGAAGCCAAACGCCGCAGTGCCGCTGGTTCCCGCGGCAGCAAAGATGTACTTGTTATTGGGAGAAATCGCCAACTCATTGATCGAAGTGCCGGTGAGCGGAACGTAACAGCTGCCGCATGAGGAGCTGACTTCGCCGGTGGACGAGTTGATCGGGAGGGCATTGAGCACTCCCGCGCCGGAGGCCTCGATCAGCCAGGAATCGGTCGAGTCCACCGCCATGGCCGTGGCCGGGTCGATGGTGAGGGGCGATGAATTCGCCAGCGTCAATGCTCCGCTGGAGATGGAGTAAAGGTAAATGCCGTCGAGCGTGCTCACGTACAAGAAATCGTTATTGGGCGCGACCGCGATGGCCAGCGGCGCCGCAGGCGAAGCGTAAGAGGCCAGCTCGGTCAGCGTTCCGGCATCGATATAGTAGGCAACGATCTGGCTGGTTGTCTGGTCCAGGATATAGAAATAGCCGCTGGACAGCGTGGTCGTGGTCGTAGTCGTCGAGGTGGTGCTCGGCGCCTGCCAGAAATTGCCGCAACCGGCCAGAAACGGCGTCACCGCCAGCATCGACCATGCCCATTTTCCTATCCTCATTGCCGTTCCTTTCGTGCTGCTCAAGCTGCTCAAGGCTCCGCCATCTTCATCGAGCGCCCGCTCACAGGGTATCGCCTGGGCGCGTATCCTGTCTCGCCGTTCGATTCTGTCTCGCTGTCTCGCTGGCGACGGACAGCCGGGCGGCAGAGCGCTCGCAGGACTTCCTCTCGCCTCTCAAGAAAGACGCGGGCGGGCGAAAATTCGCTTGAGCCCGGCGCTGGGCTCAAGCGCGGGCGGCTGAGAGTGGAGTTTCAGCCGGCCGGATGGCCTGCGTGTTTCACGGACTTTTGCCTCAAGCTGATAAATTCTTAGTGAGGATCGTGCCGATCTCAACCCTGTTCGCTGCCCGGACCGGGACGCACGCCGCCAGGAGACGAGCCATGTTCCACACCACCGAAGACCTTCGCATCCAATGGACCAAAGTCGTTCTTCCCCCTGTATTTCTGGAGGAAGAACGCCCCGTTACTGAAGCCGCCTCGGCCACGATCTTCAATGCCCGCAAGGAAATCACGGAGATTCTGGCGGGGCGCGACAATCGCCTGCTGGTGCTCGTCGGCCCCTGCTCGATCCACGATACCAAGGCGGCGCGCGAGTATGCGGGGCTGCTCAAGGCGGCGAGCGAGGAGTTTTCCGCCGACCTGCGCATCGTCATGCGGGTCTATTTCGAGAAGCCTCGCACCACCATCGGATGGAAGGGGCTGATCAACGACCCCTACCTTGACCAGTCCTACAAGATCAACGACGGGCTGCGCCTGGCGCGCAACCTGCTGCTGGACCTGGCCGAGATGGGCGTGCCCGCGGGAACCGAATTTCTGGACATGATTTCGCCCCAGTACGTCGCCGGCCTCGTTAGCTGGGGGGCCATCGGAGCGCGGACCACCGAAAGCCAGGTTCACCGCCAACTGGTCTCCGGAGTCTCCTGCGCGGTGGGCTTCAAGAACGGGACATCGGGCGATACGCAGATTGCCATCGACGCGATTCTCTCCGCCGCGCACTCCCACACCTTTCTGGGGCACACCAAATTCGGCCAGTCGGCCATCTTCGTCACCACGGGAAATCCGGATTGCCACATCATCCTCCGCGGAGGGCGCAAGACGGTGAACTACACGGCCGAGAGTGTGGCGCAAACGGCTGCACAGATGGAAAAAGCCGGCCTTCCGCCGCGCATCATGATCGACTTTTCGCACGCCAACAGCGGCAAGGATTATCGCCGCCAGGCAATTGTCTGCCACGATGTGGCCGCCCAGATCGCCTCCGGCGACAGCCGCATTCTGGGCGTCATGTTCGAGAGCAACCTGGTGGCGGGCTCGCAGCCGCTCGGAAATCTTGCCGCGGGGCTGCCGCTGGTTTACGGCCAAAGCATTACCGACGGCTGCATCGATTGGGTGGAAACGCGCGCGCTGCTGGGCAAGTTGGCAGCCGCCGTCCGCGCCCGGAGAGGGTAAACGGGCTGCTGTTTCAGGCTGGGAGTCGGCTGCGAGGCGAGCCCCGACACGTGCGGAAAAAACGAGCCGAGGGAGCGGGGCAGCCAGGTGCATTGGGCCGGACGCGCCGCGCCGGACAGAGGAAGCGGATCGAGCGGCGGGAGCCGTTCTCTTCCCTGAAAGAGGCGAAAAATCGGCTCTGAATCCGGGTTTTGCGGTTTGACGCTTCCAGCCGGCACACCTATAATCCGACTAGTTCCTGCTGACGGCTGCTTGCGCGTCTTTTTTTGTCTCTACTCCAAAATGGTGTCGAGTCGCAATCAAGAACCGCGAGGTTTTTCAGAAGGTGTAGAGAAGTTCTCGCGTCCAAACGCGGCCAGATCTACAGGAATTCCGAAGGAGCTTTCCATTCGCATGAAGCGCTCGCTTGCACTTGTTCTTATGCTGGCCTCGGGTCTTGCCCTGAGCGCCGCCGCCCAAACTACGCCTGCCTCCGCCGTTGCGGCGCCTGCGGGTCCGGCTAAAATTGCCGTCATCGCTTTCCAGGTTGCCGTGGCCCAAACCAACGAGGGTCAGCGCAACTTCGCCGATCTGCAGCGCAAGTTCGAGCCCAAGCGCCAGCAGTTGAAGACCCTGAGCGATCAGATCGACACCCTGACGAAGCAACTGCAGGCGCAGGGAGACACTCTGAGCGACGCCGAACGCGCCAACCGCGCCCGGACAATCGACGACAAGAAGAAGGAACTGCAGCGCTCCGCAGAAGACGCCCAGAGCGACTTCCAGCAGCAGATGCAGGATATGTACAACACCCTGGCGTCGAAGGTCTATGACGTCCTGGCCAGCTACGCCAAGCAGCACGGGTACACGCTGGTGCTGGACGTTGCCCAGCAGCAGAACCCGGTGCTCTATGCCAGCGATTCGAGCAATATCACCAAGCAGGTCATCGAGGCATACAACCTGAAGTCGGGTGTTCCCGCCCCGCCGGCCCAGCCGGCTGACGCGCCGCACGCGCACTGATAAGTTCGCGGATCGAAGGCTCACAAAACCCCGCTATGCGGGGTTTTGTGTCTTTGACCGGGATGAAAACCAGAGATTACTTTTCACGCAGGCGCAATGCTCCTTCTGGTGCGCTTTTCTGTGGAAAAAATTGTGGAATTCTTCTGGCAATTCCGCAAAAGCATTCAAAATTCTTCTCTTGCCAACGCTGAATGGTTTCTGCTAGAAGCTGTAAGTCCTTATTTATCAGAGAAAATCCTCTGGAAAATGTCCTTCCGCCGTGCGATCAGAGCGAGCGCAGGCTCGCGCACCGATTTTGCGACTTTCCCACAATTCCCGATGAACGTCTGGTAACAAAACAAGCCGTGCGATGGATTACAGGAGTGTAATTACTTCTGCGCATCTTCGCCGATGCGCAGCACGGCCAGGAAGGCTTCCTGCGGAATGTCCACCTTGCCGATGCGCTTCATGCGCTTCTTGCCTTCCTTCTGTTTCTCGAGGAGCTTGCGCTTGCGGCTGATGTCGCCGCCGTAGCACTTGGCCAGCACATTCTTGCGCAATGGGCTGACCGTCTCGCGGGAGACGATCTTGGCGCCGATGGCGGCCTGGATGGCGACCTCGAACTGCTGTCGGGGAATCAGCTCGCGCATCTTCGAGACCAGCGCCCGCCCTCGTTCGTAGGCGAAGTCCTTGTGCACGATGATGGAAAGCGCGTCGACCGGCTCGCCGGAGACCAGAATGTCCAGCTTGACCATGGGCGAGACCCACTCGCCGGCCAACTGATAATCCAGCGAAGCATAGCCGCGCGAGATGGACTTGAGGCGGTCGTAGAAGTCGAGCACGATCTCGTTGAGCGGCAGTTCGTAGGTGAGCAGGACGCGGGTGGGCGTGACGTACTCGAAGTTCACTTGCCGGCCGCGCTTTTCTTCCACCAGCTTGAGGATGCCGCCCACGTATTCCTCGTTGGTGAGGATCTTGGCGGTGATGACCGGCTCGCGGACAGTGTCGATGTTGGTCGGCTCGGGCCAGCGCGAGGGATTGTCGACTTCAAGCTCGGAGCCATCGGTGAGCGTGATGTGGTAGCGCACGCCGGGGGCGGTGGTGATCAGGTCCAGTTGGTACTCGCGCTCCAGCCGCTCCTGGATGATCTCCATGTGCAGCAGGCCGAGGAAGCCGCAGCGGAAGCCGAAGCCCAGCGCCACCGAGCTTTCCGGCTCGAAGAAGAAGGACGAATCGTTGAGGCGAAGTTTTTCGAGGGCGTCGCGCAACAGCGTGTGCTCGTGCGAGTCGACGGTGTAGATGCCGGCGAAGACCATGGGCTTGATGTCTTCAAAGCCGGGCAGTTGAGCCGCGGCGGGGCGCAGGTCGTCGGTGACGGTGTCGCCGATCTTGGTGTCCGAGACGGTCTTGATGGTGGCCGCGAAGAAGCCCACCTCGCCGGCGAGCAGTTGGCCGATCTCGACCGGCTTGGGCATCAAGACACCCATCGACTCGACTTCAAACGTCTTGGAATTGGACATGAAGCGGATGCGCTGCCCTTTGCGCAGCGTGCCCTGCATGACGCGCACCAGCACGATGACGCCGCGATAGGCGTCGAACCAGGAGTCGAAGATCAAGGCCTGCAATGGAGCGTCGGGGTCGCCCGTCGGCGGGGGCAGCCGCTGGACGATGGCCTCGAGCACCTCGGCGACGCCCTGGCCGGTCTTGGCGCTCACGGGAATGGCGTCGGTGGCGTCCAACCCGACAGCCTTCTCGATGGCTTCCTGGGTGCGCAGGATGTCGGCCGAAGGAAGATCGATCTTGTTGATGACGGGAATGATTTCCAGGCCGTGGTTGATGGCCAGATATGCATTGGCGAGCGTCTGCGCCTCGACGCCCTGCGAGGCGTCCACCACCAGCAGCGCGCCTTCGCAGGAGGCCAGCGAACGCGAGACCTCGTAGCTGAAATCGACGTGGCCGGGAGTGTCGATGAGGTTGAGCTGGTAGGTGTTGCCGTCGTGGGCCTTGTACATCATGCGCACGGCGTGGGCCTTGATGGTGATGCCGCGCTCGCGTTCGAGGTCCATGTCGTCCAGGATCTGGGCCTGCATCTCGCGGCCGGTCACCGAGCCGGTGAATTCGAGCAGACGGTCGCTCAGCGTCGACTTGCCGTGGTCGATGTGGGCGATGATCGCAAAATTTCTTAGGAAGCGTGCGTCCATGAGGGTTGGCGAAAGAGGGCATTTCGCGGCTTTCACGCGCATATGCCTCCATGGCATAGCTTATCATCGGCATAGTGCCTTTCGCAGTTCTTGAGCGGCAGGCAACAGTCATCCTCATGCAGATTCGCAAGATTCTTCGCTATCGACTTTTCGGTTGCGTCGCTGCTGGTTTTTTCGCTGGCGGGTTGCGGTCCCACTTCGCCCGCGGGCGGTCCCGAGGGTGCGCAGCCACAGGCCACCGCGCCCGCGCTCAGCCTGCCGCCGCAGAACCGGCGTTGACCTCGCAGGCATCCTCTTCCGCAACGCCTGCGCCTGGCTCCGAGCAGGAGCAGGGTGCGTGCGCTGATCCGGCAGGTGGAGCAGGCCTACGCCCGCGGCGAGTGCCGACTACCGCAAGGGAAAGTTGCCCGAGGCCAAGGTGGAGTTCGATCGCGCCGTGGACCTGATGCTCGTCGAGCGGCATCGACATCAGGAACGATGCCGAGTTGCAGGACGAGTTCAACCGCATCGTGGATGGGGTGAACGGGCTGGAGATGGAAGCTCTCAAGCAGGGCAACGGCTTTGTGCCCAACGAAGAGCCGACGCCGGCCGAGGCGGCCAGCGAGGTAACCTTTGCGGTGGATCCCAACATTGTGGCCAAGGCGCAGGCCGATCTGGCCACCACCAAGTCCGACTTGCCGCTGGTGGTGAACGACTACGTGGCCACCTACATCAATTTCTTTTCGAACTCCGAGCGCGGGCACAACACGCTGTTGCACTCGTTCGAGCGCGCCGGCCGCTACAAGGCGATGATCCAGCGGGTGATGGCCGAAGAAGGCGTGCCGCAGGATTTGATCTATCTGGCGGTGGCCGAGTCGGGCTTTCAGCCGCGGGCCCGCAATCCTCAATCCGGCGCAGGCGGAATGTGGCAGTTCATGCCGCAGGGCAACTATGGTCTGGTTCGCAATCAGTATGTGGACGAGCGCTTCGATCCGGAAAAATCGACGCGCGCCTACGCCCGATACATGAAGTTCATTCATGACCAGCTGGGCGACTGGTATTTGGCCATGGCCGGTTACAACTGGGGCGCGGGCAATGTGCAGCGAGCGGTGGAGAAGACCGGATACGCTGACTTCTGGGAACTCTACAAGCGCCACAATCTTCCTGCCGAGACGCAGAACTATGTGCCGGAGATTCTGGCCGCCATCATCATCGCGAATCATCCGACGCAGTATGGGTTCAACGATATTACGCTCGATCCGCCGGTGCTGACCGATACGGTGACCGTCAATTACTCAGCTCGATCTGCACCTGGTTTCCGATCTGGTGGGAGCGCCGGAGGAAGAACTGGTGGCGCTGAACCCCAGCCTTCTGCGCGCGGTTACGCCGCCCGATACATCGTTCGATCTGCATCTGCCGGCCGGCACGGCGGCCATCTTCGAGCAGCGCATTGCGCAAATTCCGGAAGACAAGCGCGATCAATGGCGCTACCACCGCGTGGCCTCCGGCGACACGCTGGAGTCAGTGGCGCGCGCGTATCGCGTATCGGTGAATGAGCTGGCCTCGGCCAATCAACTGGGCGAGAGCTCAAGCCTCGATGGAGTCGATGGGCTGGTGGTTCCGATGCATCCGGTGTCGGCGCCGACGGCCAGCGCGAATGTTCATACCGTTCGCAGGGGCGAAACGCTGGTCACCATCGCCGATCGCTTTGGCGTCTCGCTGAGCGATTTGCGCCGGTGGAACGGAATCTCGGGCATCCACGTGCGCCCCGGCAGCAGGCTGCGCGTATCCGATCCTGCGAGGACGCCGGAGCGGACATTCTCCGGCAATCGCCACGGCCGTTCTCGATCGCGCGCGAGTGCGCGAAACACCGCGCGGGCCGCGGGCCGCGAGGCCAGCTCAACGGCCGCGGGCGCGCACAAAAAGCATGCGTCGACGCAAGCCGGCAGCAGGCGCGGGCGCAGTTCATCGGCCGCCGGAAAGAAACATGCGCGCGGCTCATCGGCTGCCGGAAGCGGACGCGCGCACAGCTCCGGACGCACCGCCGGTGAGAAGAAAAACAAGACAAAGAGCGCCCGGAAATCCACTGCGCGCAGACGCTGAGCCCAGGCTGGAACTCGAAAGTGTAAATAAAATTGCCTGGGACCTGATTACGTACTTGTCATTTGAGGGTGTTTGCGTGCAAGCTATTGCTACAATGGCTTGCGTGAGCGGAGTGTGTTTTTTCCGCTGACACGGAAAGGCAAGCGCAAAGCAATGCAGTGGCGAGCCGCTGGAGGCAATGGAATGGAAGAAGTGTTCAGCATGTACGCGACGAGCGACGGCGAAATGAACGCCGGGTCGTCAGAGCTTGATCACGATCACGACGACTTTGAAGAAGATGAAGAAGTCGAGGAAGTGGAAAGCCTCGACGTCGTTACTTCCCGGGCGATGCAGAAGGTGTGGCTGAAGAGATGATCGTCATTGTTGCGGAAGAGCCCGCACCGAAGCCGGCCAGAAGAAAGGCCGCGAAGAAAAAGTCTCCGGCTAAGAAGTCTCCGGCCAAGTCGGCTTCGTGAAAAGAAGTCTCCTGCGAAGAAGGTTTCAGCGAAGAAGGTCTCAACCAAGAAGGCTTCCGGCCGAGCAAAGCGGCAGCCCCAAAAGGCAGCCGCGAAAAAGGTTGTGGCGAAGAAGGCCGCGAAGAAATCCGCCGCAAAGAAGAGCAGTCCTGGCGCGAAGGGCGGAAAGGTTGTGGCCAAGAAGGCCGCGGCCGGAAAAAGCGCCAGCAAAATCACCAAACGAGGTAAACCGTTGGCAGTCAAGAAAGCAGCAAAGAAGGCGCCCGCCAAGAAGGCAGCAGTGAAGAAAGCAGTTGCCAAGAAGGCTCCGGCGAAGAAGGCAGTTGCCAAGAAGGCCCCTGCGAAGAAGGCAGTTGCCAAGAAGGCAGTTGCGAAAAAGGCTCCTGCCAAGAAGGCTCCTGCGAAAAAGGCAGTTGCCAAGAAGGCCCCTGCG
>CAWBHO010000007.1:0-12138 GCA_963788415.1 uncultured Acidobacteriaceae bacterium
GCGAAGATATCCGATAATCGAGCGGTCCCTGGAAAGCTGAACCAACACGAAAGAACTCGGAATATCCTGAAATGCGTCATTCCAAATGGAACTACGAGCCGTGCGTTGTGTGATGCGCAGCTTGCGCAGTAGCCGGAGAATCCAGTCGTGGTTGAGGTTTGCGCTATATAAAATCCCCAATGCGAACGCCAACACGACCAGGCTTGCCAGATACGGCCAATTCAAATGAAAGGTGTATTGGTCGATTCCTTCGGCGGTTTTCTTTTGCCACCACAGCGGAAGTGAATAGCCGAAGAAAGGGGAAGCTGTGACGTACAAGATAAGGCTGAAAAGCAACGCCTCGATGACCTTATCGAGTTCAGTCTGCTTGGGGCGCACAGACAGGCGTTGTACGAGGTATGCGCAGCTAAACCCTGGCAACAACAAAAGCAAAACACCAAGAGCTTCCGTCGTTCCAGGCATAGCCGCGCTCCCAGGGTGCTATTTTGTTCGCCCAGGGGGCGGAGGCTTGACTCCCTGCGGGCGAATCAGGTTTTCCGGTTTGACCGGCTTGAAGGACTGATTTCCGTTGGAGAGGCTCTTGGGAATACTGTCTTGTGCGAAGCCGCGAATGCCACTTGTCTGCACAGGGATAGCTTTCGTCCGTTCGGTCATGTCTCCCCCCTCTCCCTAAAAGTATCCTCTATATGCGACAGTGGCGCAAGCTGACGACGCTCACCTGACGCCACGCGCACCGACGCCCAGCGCGGCATCGATGGCGTCCAGCAGCGTCCCGGCGGGATCGTCCTCGTAGTCCCAGAACATGACGCCGGCTAGCTTGTTTCGGAGCACGTAGCGGCACTTTTCCGCGATCGATTGCGGGTCTTCGTAAGATACAAAGACTTTTGCCGCGGAGTTATAGAGGGATGGGGCCGCGGCGGCGGAATCCCACCAGCGGACGAATCCCTGATTCGCGAGGGCTATTGCCGCGTCGCCCACCGGAGCGTCCTCGGGCGGCGCGCTCTTGCCGGGCTGAAAGAGGCCGTGATCGATGTCAGGAACCCGGCTCCACGCGCGGCTGTAAAAGGGAATGCCGAGCACGATCTTCGCGGCGGGAACGCCGGCCTCCTCGAGTTCGCGGACGCTCCGGTCGGCGGAAATCTGCTTCGGGTCGGCGGGATCGGTGAACAGGGGCGCATGATTCCCGGTGAGGCGATCGGCAGGCGGCTCGTAGTAATCGTAGGCCATCAAGTTGACCGTATCGACGAGCTTGCCGACCTTGTCCATCTCGGTATGCTCGATGAATTCGGAGGAAGCGCCGGCCGCGATGGTGAGATAGAGCCGGCGGTGCAGCTTCTTTTGCAGGGCGTCGAAGCTCTGGCGCAGCCCGGCGAGAAGCAGCGTGTAATTCTGCCGATCCGGGGGACGGAAGCGGTTGCCGGCTCCGGGAACGCCGGGATATTCCCAGTCGAGATCCAGCCCGTCGAGCTCGTGGCGCTCGATGTAATCGTCAACGCTGCGGATGAAAACGGCGCGGCTGGCGGCGCTGAGGGCGAGGTCGGAAAAGCCGGCTGAGCCGAACCAGCCGCCTACCGAGATGAGGACGGTCAGCGAGGGATTCTGCCGTTTCAGCGCCACCAGCGCGGCCAGGTTGGCGTCGTCGGAGGCGTGGCCGTTCACGATGCGGCCTTGCTCGACATCGGCGAAGGCGTAGTTGATGCGCGTCAGCTTGCGCACGTCGATCTGGCCGGGCTGAAGCAGATCGTTTTGCGGAAATACGTAGCCCGCGACCACGGGCCGGAGCGATGGTTCATCCGCGCAGAAAGCCGGCTTCGGGCTGAGGGCGGCGACGAGCAGCAGCCAGGCCGCGAACGAGGCCGCCAACCGGGCTGCGGACAAGGCGGGAAACGAAAACGGGAGCCAGGGCTGAGACCGGGTGCCTCTGCCTGCGCGGATGCGCCGCTCGCCGTACACCCGCTCTTCATGCGGCTTCAGCAAGATGGAACCTCCCGCCCGGCGCGATGAAAAGCCGGTCCCCGGCGGCAAGCCGTGCAGATGCCCGCGTGCTTTCAATCTATCAGTTGGCTCCGCTGCTAAACTGAAACCACATGATTCTCCCGTTTGTCCGCGAAATCTTCGCGGAGCTGGAGCACTCTTCGGGATTTGAGCGCGTACGAAGGCATCTGAGCCTGGGTGCGGGGCGGAGGCGTGTCTCTGGACTGACGGCGACGGCGCGTGCGCTTTACCTTCCGCTGATGGCGCGCGCTGCCCAGCAGCCGGTGATCGTGGTGGTGGCCGACAACAAGGCCGCCGAGGCGCTGGAGCCGATGCTGCGCGCCGGGTGCGAGCTGACCGGCGCGGTGGACCCGGCGGCGCTGGTGCGGCTGCCGGCCCACGATGTGCTCCCTTTTGAAAATCTTTCTCCTCATCCGGATGTGCAGGAGCAGCGGGCGGCGGCTCTGTGGAAGCTGGCGACCGGAGCGGTGTCGATTCTGGTTGCGCCGGTGGAGGCGGCGGCGCTGAAGCTGTTTGACCGCGACTACTACGCCGGGCTGGCGGTGACGTTGAAGCGCGGCGAAGAGGTGGACGTCGAGGTGCTCACCGCTCACCTGGCCAGCGTGGGCTACACGCAGATGGATCTGGTGGAGATGCCGGGGCAGTTTACGCGGCGGGGCGGGATTCTGGACGTGTATTCGCCGGAGTCCGACCGGCCGGTGCGCATCGAATTCTTCGGCGACGAGATCGAGACCATCCGCAAGTTCGATCCGGAGACGCAGCGCTCGCAGGGCGGGCTGGACGAGGCGCAGTTTCTGCCGCTCACCGAGACCCCGGTGACAGAGCGGCTGCTGGCCGCGGTTCACGGGCGGCTCAATCGGCAGCGGGTGGAGTTGGAAGGCGCGGGACGCGAATTGGAAGGCACAGATCCGGGGTTGGAAGGCACAAGCCAGGAGCCGGACGGGAATGAAGAGTTGGCTGCCGAGCTGGCCGCGGCCGGCGGCGTGAGCGTCTTTCCTGGGTGGGAGTTTTTCTCGGCGGTGGCGGGAGCGGATCAATCGTTGCTCACTCTGGCGCCCAAGTGCGCGCTGTTCATCGACGAACCGGCGATGGTGCGCAACCAGATCGATCGCTGGTGGAACAAGGTCGAGCAGCGCCATGAGCGCTCGGCGATGGGCTCGCTGATTCGCCCCGAGGACATCTATCTGCGCCCGGAGGCGTTACAGGCGGCGCTGGACGCGCAGATGGGGTTGGACCTCGATCAACTGGGCGTGGTAGACGTGCTCGATGCGGACCATACGCTGGGCGAAATCGAGCTGAACACGCGGCCCACGCTCAGGTTTCATGGATCGATTCCGGCCCTGACCGAGCAGTTGCGCACGCTGATGGCTTCAGAGGCGCGGATCGTGCTGGCCGCGCCCCACCAGGGCGACGTGGACCGGCTGGCCACGGTGCTGCGCGAGTACCAGATTCCGTATCGGCTGGGCAGCCGCAATCCGCATCCCGGCGAGACGGTGCTGGAAGAGGCGAGTTACCTGGCGGGCGACATGCGCGTGCCGGTCATTGTGCGCACGCCGCTGGCCGCGGGAGTAAGCTTTCTCGATTCGAACCTGGTTCTCTTCGGGGCCAACGACCTTTCCGACGACGCCGATGTGGCGGCGCGCCCGGAGCCCAAGCGCTCGAAGACGGCGGCCTTTGTCTCCGACTTCCGCGATCTGACGGTCGGCGATTACGTGGTCCACGTGGAGCACGGCATCGCGCAATACCAGGGCTTGAAGGAGATTGTGCAGGACGGGCTCTCGGTCGAGTTCATGATTCTGGAGTTTGCCGAGGCCGCCAAGTTATATGTGCCACTTACCCGTCTGGACCTGATCCAGAAGTACCGTTCGACGGACACCGGGCCGGCTCCGGAGCTGAACCGGCTTGGCTCCCAGCAGTGGGCCAAGACAAAAACAAGGGTCCGCAAGGCCATGCAGGAGATGACCGGCGAGTTAGTGAAGTTATACGCCGAGCGAAGCGCCGCGCAGGGCACAGCCTTCTCGAAAGATAACGAGTTTCAGCGGGAATTTGAAGGTTCTTTCGATTACAACGAGACGGAAGACCAGTTATCGGCGATCCGGGCCATCAAGTACGACATGGAATCGACCCGTCCGATGGATCGCCTGCTGTGCGGCGATGTGGGCTACGGAAAGACCGAAGTCGCCATGCGCGCGGCCTTCAAGGCGGTGCAGGACGGCAAGCAGGTGGCCGTGCTGACGCCGACGACCATCCTGTGCTTTCAGCATTTCGAGACATTCAAGAAAAGATTCGCGCAGTTTCCCATCAACATCGAAATGATCTCGCGTTTTCGCACGCCCAAGGAACAGAAACTCGATCGTCGAGCGGGTGGAGGCAGGCAAGGTGGACATTCTGATCGGCACGCATCGGCTGCTCTCGAAAGACATCAAGTTTCAGGATCTGGGCCTGCTGATCGTGGACGAGGAGCAGCGCTTCGGCGTGCGCCACAAGGAGCGGCTGAAGCAGATGCGCAAGGAGATCGATGTGCTGGCCATGAGCGCCACGCCGATTCCGCGCACGCTGCACATGTCGCTGGTGGGCCTGCGCGACATGAGCGTGATCGAGACGCCGCCCAAGGACCGCATGGCGATTCAGACCGTGGTGGCGAAGTTCGACGAGAAGATTGTGCGCTCGGCGGTCGAGGTCGAGTTAGAGCGCGGCGGGCAGGTTTATTTCGTGCACAACCGCGTGGAGTCGATCTACGAAATTGCCGCGCGGATTCAGGAACTGGTGCCCGCGGCGCGGGTCGCGGTGGGCCACGGACAGATGGGCGAGGCCGAGCTGGAGCGGGTGATGCTGGCCTTCATGCATCACGAGTACGATGTGCTGGTGGCCACGACGATCATTGAAAATGGGCTGGATATTCCGTTGGCCAATACGATGCTCATCAACCGCGCGGACCGGCACGGGCTGAGCGAGTTATATCAGCTCAGAGGGCGCGTGGGACGGTCAAATAGAAGGGCGTATGCGTACCTTCTGATTCCGCCGGAAAAAGAGCTGACGGAGATTGCGCGCCGGCGACTCGCAGCGCTGAAGGAGTTCAGCGACCTGGGCGCGGGCTTCAAGATTGCGGCGCTCGATCTGGAACTGCGCGGCGCGGGCAACATGCTGGGCGGCGAGCAGAGCGGACACATCGAGGCGGTGGGGTTCGAGTTATACACCTCGATGCTGGAGGCCGCGGTGAAGGAGATGAAGGGCGAAGCGAGCCAGGAGCGGCCGGCCACGCAGCTGAACCTGGGCATCGCTCTGCGCATCGACGAAAGCTATGTGCCGGAGGAGAACCAGCGGCTGCGGCTTTACAAGAAGATTGCCGGAGCGGCGAGCGAAGCGGCCATCGACGAAGTGCGCGCGGAGATGGAAGACCGCTACGGACAGCCGCCGGACGCAACGGTCTTTCTGCTGGAGGCTTCGCTGGTGCGCCTGGAATGCGAGCGGATCGGCATTGCGCAGGTGGACCGCAAGCGCACGGAGCTGCAACTCCGATTCATGGAAAATGCCGCCATCGACCCGCAGCATTTGATGAGATTAGTCGCGCGCAACGCCAAGCGCGGCGCGCAATTCACACCGCAGGGGCTGTTGAAGTATCCTTTGGCTGCCACGCGGAGCGATGAAGTGCTGCTGGAAATTCACGAACTGATCGCCAGCCTGGCGCCCGCGCCGGTGAACGCGTAAGGAAACGAGGATGATGGAATGAACAAGCAGGTACGGAAGGCGGTTTTTCCGGCGGGCGGACTAGGCACGCGGTTTTTGCCGGCCACCAAGGTGATTCCCAAGGAGATGCTGGCGCTGGTGGACAAGCCCATCATCCAGTACGGCGTGGAAGAGGCGATCGCGTCGGGGATCGAGCACATCATCATCGTCACCGGGCGCGGCAAAGGCGCGATGGAAGACCACTTCGACTATAGCTTCGAGCTGGACGCGACGCTCGAGCGGAAGGGCAAGCGCGAGCTGCTGGCGGTCTCGCGCGGCGTATCGGCGCTGGCGCGGATCAGCTATGTGCGGCAGAAGGAGCCGCTGGGGCTGGGCCACGCCGTGCTGTGCGCCAAGGACATGGTGGGCGACGAGCCGTTCGCCGTCATCCTGCCCGACGATGTGATCGACGCCGAGGTGCCGTGCCTCGAGCAGATGATGGCGGTCTTCGACGGAGCGGGGCGGCTCGGTGCTGGCGACGCAGACCATTGAAGGGCCGGGGATCAGCGCCTACGGCGTGCTGGCCGGCGAGCAGGACCCTGATAACTGGCGGATTTACAACTGCACCGGGATGGTGGAGAAGCCGAAGTTTGCCGATGCGCCTTCAAAGCAGGCCATCATCGGGCGCTACGTGCTGACGCCGCGCATCTTCGCGCTGCTGGAACAGACCACGCCGGGCGCGGGCGGAGAGATTCAACTGACGGATGGGATTCGGGCGCTGCTCAAGGAAGAGAAGGTCTTCGGCTATACCTTTGAAGGTAAGAGATACGATGCCGGCGACAAGTTCGGAATGTTACAGGCAACGGTAGAGTTTGCGCTGCAACGCGACGACCTGGGGCCGCAGTTCCGCGCTTACCTGAAGGGGCTGGCGCTGTAGAGCGGAGTTAGCAGCCTGTGGCGAAAATCGAATATGCCGAAAACCGTCCCTCAGGGGCTAAAGCCCGTCGTTTGTCATCAGGTATTTGCGGCACGACTAAAGTCGTGCCCTTTCAAAGCCTGACTTTCACCACGGGCTGCTAGCGGAGTTGGCGGAGCTAGAAGGTGAGTTGTGATCGCTCCGCTATAGCAAAACCAGAGTAGCTGTACCCAGAGGCTATCGCTCAAAGTGGATTTTTCCTCATGAAAAAGCCACCTCGCATACGTTCCGCGAGGGCACGTTTACTCTGGTTTTGCTCTAACTCCTCCCCATTACTCTTTCCACTTGATGTTGCAGCCGATCGAGGGGAGCTGATCGGGAAGCGGGGGCTTTCCGGCCAGGACGGCGTCGATGGCGGCGCGCAGGTCTTCGCCGGAGACGGGAGCGCCGTTGCCGGGGCGGCTGCGGTCGAACTGGCCGCGATAGACGAGGCGTAAATCCGCGTCGAAAAGGAAAAGGTCGGGCGTGCAGGCGGCCTTGTAGGAGCGCGCCACGACTTGCGCCTCGTCGTAAAGATAAGGAAAGTTGAAGCCGCAGGTCTCCGCCTGGTGCTTGAGGCCGGCGGGGCTGTCATCGGGGTTGATGGCGACATCGTTCGAGCAGATGGCGACGATGCCGATGGGTTTGCCGGCATAGTCCTTGCCCAGGGCCGCCAATCCCTTCTCGATGTGCTTCACATACGGGCAATGGGCGCAGATGAACATGACCAGCAGAGCCTTCTGCCCGCGAAAGTCATCGCGGCGGACGGTCTTTCCGGTGACCACGTCGGTCAGCGCAAAGTCAGGGGCGGTGGTGTCCAGTTCCAACATGGTGGATTCGGTCAATGACATGGAATACTCCTTGTGAATGGTCTGGCCGGTTTACGGCTATGGTTGATTACAAAGCCAGCAAGTGAGCGAGTGAGCAACGACCTCTGTCCGGATTAAAACAGCGGCGTCTGCCTGCCCGGCATGGTCAGGCCGAAGTGTTCGTAAGCCAGGCGCGTGGCCACGCGGCCGCGCGGGGTGCGATCGAGAAACCCGATCTGGATCAAAAACGGTTCGTAGACTTCTTCGAGAGCGTCCTGCTCTTCGGCCAAAGTTGCGGCCAGGGTGCTCAGGCCCACGGGTCCGCCGTCGTATTTCTGGATGATGGCCAGCAGCAGCTTGCGGTCGATCTCGTCGAAGCCGTGGGCGTCCACTTCGAGCATGGTAAGCGCGGCGTTGGCGGTGGAGCGGTCGATCTCGCCGTTTCCGCGCACCTGGGCGTAGTCGCGCACGCGCCGCAGCAGGCGGTTAGCTATTCTCGGCGTGCCGCGGGAGCGCAGGGCGATTTCGGCCGCGCCGTCCTGATCGATGGGCACGCCCATGACCTCGGCCGAGCGGGTGACGATGAAGCGCAGATCCTCTTCCGTATAAAACTCCAGGCGCAAGAGAATCCCAAAACGCGAGCGCAGCGGCGAGCTGAGCAGGCCGGGCCGGGTGGTGGCGCCAATGAAGGTGAAGGGGCGGATCTCCATCACGTGCGTGCGCGCCGCCGGACCCTGGCCGATGATGATGTCCAGCTTGTAGTCTTCGAGCGCGGTGTAGAGCTTTTCTTCGAGCACCGGCTGCATGCGGTGAATTTCGTCGAGGAACAGCACCTGGCGCTCGCGCAGGTTGGTAAGGATGGCCGTCAGGTCGCCCTGAATTTGCAGCGCCGGGCCGGAGGTCTGCTGAAAGCCGACGTCAAGCTCATTGGCGATGATGGTGGCCAGGGTGGTTTTGCCCAGGCCGGGAGGGCCAAAGAGGAGCACATGATCGAGCGCGTCTCCACGGGATTTGGCGGCTTCAAGGGCGATGGCGAGCTGCTCTTTGGCCTTCGATTGGCCGATGAACTCGCCCAGCCAGCGAGGACGCAGTTTCAGCTCGAAGCCCTGCTCTTCGTCGGCGCGCGAGGCGCTGACCAGCCGTTCTGGAGTGTTGTCGCGTGCAATGGCCATGCTGAGGAGAAGTCTAACGTCCGCAGGTGGCGGCTGCAACCGGCGGGTCGATGAAAACCCTGGAAATGAAGGCCCTGGATTGGAAGCCTGATTTCCGGCCTCCGCCCTTCAATCCCTGTTCCTGTATCATCGTAGAGGCCCCTGGTGCGCATTTCTCTCTGCCGGGAGTCCCATGGGACGTGCATGAAGACTGGCATCATCGGCCTGCCGCAGGTGGGCAAGACATCTCTGTTCAAGATTCTGACCAAGGCCAAGCTTGAGGAGCGCGGCCACTCGCGCCAGGAGCACATCGGCGTGGCGCGCGTGCCGGACGAGCGGCTGGACAAGCTCTCGGCGCTCTATTCGCCGAAGAAGACCACCTACGCCACGGTGGAATTTGTGGATGTGGCGGCCATCGGGCAGGAGGCGCTGAAAGAGACCGCGTTCCTGACCAGCCTGCGCCAGGTGGACGCGCTGATTCACGTGCTGCGCGCCTTCGAGGAAGATTCGATCCCCCACGTCGGACCCATCGACCCGCTGCGCGACATCAAAAACGTCGAGTTCGACCTGATGATCAGCGATCTGACCCAGGTCGAAAAGCGGCTGGAGCGGCTGGAAAAGGACTTGAAGAAGGGGCGCACGGGCGAACTGGAGCGCGAACAGGCGCTTTTGCTGCGGTCGAAGGAGTCGCTTGAAAAGGAGCAGCCGCTGCGCGAGTTGGAGATGACGGCTGAAGAGAAAAAGCTCATCCGGGGCTTCATGTTCCTGTCGCAGAAGCCGATTCTTTACGTGCTGAACATCGGCGAAAGCACCACGCTGGGCGACGACCTGGAGGCGGCTGTGAGCCGTTTCAATCTGGACGAGCCTGCTCAACGACCGAACGCCGGGGCCACGGCCATCTGCGGCAAGGTGGAGGCCGAACTGGCGGAGATGGACGACGAGGAGGCGGCGGAGTTTTTGTCCAGCTACGGGCTGCGCGAAAGCGGCCTGGTGCGGCTGATCCGCAAGAGCTACGAGTTGCAGGGCCTGATCAGCTTTTTCACCGCCGGCGAGGACGAGTGCCGCGCCTGGACCATCCCTCTGGGCTCGAAGGCGCCGCAGGGCGCCGGTGCGATTCACTCCGACCTGGAACACCACTTCATCCGCGCCGAAACCATCCGCTGGGACCAGTTGCTGGAGGCTGGCTCGGAGGCCGTGGCGCGATCCAAGGGCACACTGCGCCTGGAAGGCAAGGAATACGTGGTGCAGGATGGCGACGTGATGCACATCCGGCACAGCGGGTAGGCGCGGATGCTGAAAATTTCTCTTCTCCTCGGGTTATTTGCCGCGCTGGCCAATATGGCGGGCGGCTGGGTCTTGGTGCGCGCGCGCGGCGTGGAGCCCTATCTGCACTACTTTGTCTCGCTCGGGGCGGCCTTCCTGATGTCCGCCACGCTGCTGGAGATGATGCCGGAAAGCATGCGCGTGAACCCGCGGCTCGGTCCCATCCTCATCATGGCAGGCTATTGCGCGGTCCATCTGCTGGAACACACCGTCAACGCCCATTTCCACTTTGGCGAGGAGACGCATACCGGCGAGTTTGTGGCTGCGCGCACCGCCTACTCGGTGCTGGGCGGGCTGAGCCTGCACTGCGTTTTCGACGGCGTGGCCATCGGTTCGGGGTTTGTCATTTCGAACTGGCTGGGCTGGCTGATCTTCCTGGCTATTTTCCTGCACAAGGGGCCGGCGGGCTTCACCATGGCGTCGGTGATGCTGGCCAGCGGGCAAAGCCGGGCCGCGGCCTTCTACTCCACCGTGGTGCTGGCTGTGGCCACCGTGGCCGGCGTGCTGCTCATCGCCCTGGTTCCAGCGTGGGTTCCCTATGGGCTGCCCATCTCGGCCGGCGTGGCTCTTTATGTGGCCGCCAGCGACCTGGTGCCGGAGGTCAACCGTGAGCCGGGCATTCGCATGGCCCTGGTCTTTTTTGCCGGCGTGGGCGTATTCCTGCTGCTGCGGACGATTTTGCCCGCGCTCTGAGCGCTCGAAAATCCTGCGACCGCGGCCAATCGGATGAAGAAGCCTCGCGGCGGCGCTACTTCGCTTCCCGCATCTTTCCTTCCGGCAGCAGTTGGAAGACCCGCCCACGCCAGAGGATGCGGCTGCCCAGATAGCTGGCTGCCCAGAAGCCGAAGCCCATCAGATCCCGCAGCGGATAAAGCACCAGCAAGCCAAACCAGCTTGGGTCGCGCACCACCAGCCGTCCCACCGCAATCGAAATCGCCAGCCGCGTGGCCACGCTCCAGCCGAACAGCGCCAGCCCAATCCACGGATGACCCATGGCCGCCGCAGCCGCCCACGCCAGCAGGCCAAACGGCAGGCTGAAGGTCAACGCCGCGCCAAAGTGTCCCTTGGGCCGCGAAAACCGCGTGGACTTCATCCAGCGGACCTGGTGCTTGAGCGATGAGATGAGGCTCGCATTGATGACCATGTGGTCGATGGCGTGGTGGCTCAGCGCCACGGTCTGGCCCAGCTTGAAGGTCTCGTTACCCAGCACGAAATCGTCGGCGCAGTAGTCGGCCGTAACCGCAAATCCGCCCATCCGCCGGATCGTCTCGCGCCGGAAGGCCATCGTCGGCCCCAACACAAACTGCATCCCCTCCATGGAGCGCGCCACCAGAACGCCGGCGGTCATCTCCACGCTCATGCCTACGGCCTCCAGCCGCGCCCACAGGCCGCCCTCGGCCGCCACTCCGCGATAAGGGCAGCACATGGCGCCCACCCGCTCCTCAGCAAAGGGCAGGGCCACGGCACGCAGGTAGCCGGGCGTCACGCGCACGTCGCTGTCGCTGATGACCAGAATCCCGTATGCCGCCTCGGCTTCCATGCGCTCCATCGAGGCCACCTTGGCGTTGATATAGGGCGAGCGCCGCCTGGACGCCATGGTGCGTTCGAATGACGGTTTCCAGATCGCCGAACTCGATCTCGAACTGCGCGGCCCCGGCGAATTCTTCGGCACAAAGCAGGCAGGCATTCCGAGCTTCCGCGTCGCCAACATCATCCGCGACCGTGAACTGCTGGAGGCGGCCAAACGCGAAGCTGCGTTTGTGATCGCGGGGCCGAATAGCGAAATATCGAAAGATGAGATTGATCGCGCGTTGCGCGAGATGCGCTCACGCTCGGGCGATGAGCTATGGGCTGGTTGAGGTGGGATAGAACATCCCGCTACCCACTTACTACCGGAAATCAATATCCGCCTTATGCCTGGCCTTGAATTTGTCGGCTTTTTCGTAAAGTGGACCCGGAAATCGTTCTGCGCTTACTTCGATTTCAGCCGAAAGCCTATCGTCAGGGGTGCTCGTGACCCGGATGATGCCAATTCGCCCCGGCCCTCGCCCGGTGTCCAGCGAGTCGTGAGATATCCGGTAGGATCGCTCTCCGAGCTTCGTTAATACAGCAATCCAGCGAAAATTGGCAGGCACCTGCATCAGTTCGGAGAGGGCAGATTTCACAGCGAGAATGCCTGTCTTCATCTCAACCACGTGAACATCCCCAGCTCCGCTTCGGTCTATCGCGAGCAAAATCA
>CAWBHO010000008.1:0-23522 GCA_963788415.1 uncultured Acidobacteriaceae bacterium
TATCTCTCTCGCTCCTTGCGTCGACGAACTCTCGCCCATCGTTCCATCGCCGACTCCGGAGTCCGGTATGCCGAAATTGGGGTGATTGAAAGCGTTGAACATCTGCACGGCGAACTGCACCTTCAATTTCTCCGTGACCGAGAACCACTTTGCGAGCGTTAAGTCTTCGTCCACGTATCCCGGCGCCCGCAGATTGGAATAGTAGCGTGGTCCGAGCAATCAATAAAGGACGGCTGAAGCTGCCGTCTGCCTTCAAGCAGTTGCTGGATGCGCCCAACGTCACGCAGTTCTACATCACCAGCGTGGACGGAAAAAGCGCCGAGATCTGGCCCCTGCCGGAGTGGGAGAAGAGGGAAGCGCAGTTGGCTGAATCGAGCACGCTGGAAGACGCGGTGCAAAAGTATTTGACGCTGACCAGCTACTACGGTCAGCAGGTGGAAATTGATTCGCAGGCGAGGCTTCTTCTCCCCTCGATCTTGCGCGAGACGGCGAAACTGGACGCCGAGGTCACGGTCTTTGGCAAGACGAACTATATCGAGGTCCACAACCGCGAGCAGTTCGAACGCAATCTGCCGGCCAGCGAGTTGACGACTGAGGATCGCAAGGCGATGGCCGCGATCTTCAGCCGCCGGAGTTGAACATTCAACCCCCCAGGGGGTGCGTATGACGGAAGCGAATGTGCGCCATGCGCCAGTTCTTTATCAGGAAGCGATTGATCTTCTCCGGGTACGGGCCGGGGCCACGATTGTGGACTGCACGCTCGGCCTCGCCGGGCACGCCAGCGGGATTGCCCGGCTGCTCGGGCCGCGGGGTCGCCTGATCGGCTTTGACCGGGACCCCGAGGCGCTTGCCCTGGCTGAAGAGAAGCTGGACAGCGTTTGCGGGGAGTTGGGCAGTCAGGCGCCGCGGGTTACGTTGATCGGCGAGGCGTTCAGCTCGGCGCCAACGCATCTCGAGCCGGCTTCGGTCGATGGCCTGCTGGCCGACTTCGGCGTCAGCAGCATGCAGTTGGACGAGGCTGGGAGAGGATTCAGTTTCATGGCGGACGGGCCGCTGGATATGCGCATGGATACGAGAGTCGCCACGCGCTCCAACCCGACCGCCGCACAGGTGGTAAACGAGGTGAGCGAGCGCGAGCTTGCGGACCTCATTTACGAATACGGAGAAGAAAGGAGGTCGCGGAGAATCGCCAGAGCCATTGTTCGCGGGCGGCCGATCACAACCACGGGAGAGTTGGCCCGGATTGTCAAATCGGCCGCCCCGGCAATGAAACAGGCGCACATTCATCCGGCGACCAGAACCTTTCAAGCCCTTCGTATTTACGTGAATCGCGAGTTGGATGAGATTCGAGCTTTGCTGGAGGCCGCGCCCCGGCTTCTGAGGCCCTCCGCAAGGCTGGTGGCAATCAGCTTCCACTCGCTTGAAGATCGCATCGTCAAAGACAGTCTGCGCGAAGGCGTGCGGCAGGGAATTTGGGAAATTCTGACCAAGAAGCCGGTCACGGCCGGCGACGAAGAGCAGGACCGCAACCCGCGTTCGCGCAGCGCGAAGCTGAGAGCGGCGGAACGACAGGGATCAGAGATCAGGGGTCAGAGATCAAGATCAGGGATGAAGCAGTAGGGAAAGGGATTCAGAGATCAGGAACCAGGGATTCGCAGATTGAGCGCCAAAGTATCTGGGCTGATCTCTGAACCCTGATCTCTGAACTCTCCGGAGGACACCATGGCGGCATGCACAACAAGTTATTACGAAGCGGGCAGAAGCTGGGAGGCGCGGGTCGCCGAGCGCAACGCCGAGTTGCTGGCCCGGCAGGCCCTGCGCCGGCGGGGTGTGCGCACGCCGGAGTTCCCTTTCGCCAAGCACTTTGACAACAGCCGCCTGGTCAAGGGGCCCGATCCGGTGCGCGCGCGGCAGATGCGCTTCTTCACCGTCGCCGCCATTGTTCTGTTGTCGCTGACCATGATCTATGGCCTGCAACACTTCAGCGCCATCGAGAGCGGCTACCGGATCGAGTCGGAGAAGCAGATGCGCGACCAGTTGCGCGAGCAGAATCGCCAACTGCGCTTGACCGAGGCTGAACTCACCCAGCCGGACCGCATCGACAAACTGGCCCGCACCATGGGGCTGGCCGCGCCGCAGCCTGGGCAGATGATGCGTTTCAACGGCGCTCCCGACGCCTCCACTCCGGTCTTTGCGCTCGCCGCGCCTCTCGTACCGGCGAAAGACAGCTTCTAGCCTCCAGCTCCAAGCTTCTCGCTTTGCCGCGCCTAGGCGAAGTGGGCGGTTAGGTCCGGGCAGGAGCGGAATCGTGTGTATGAGCAGCGGATGCGGCGGAGAGAATAAGCTAAAAGCTAGAAGCTGACTTCGGAGCCATTGTTCATGCCGCCCTCTACTCGACCCAGCCGGAACCGCAACCCCGCGGCGCGCGCCACGTCATTCAAGCTGGCGCGTTTCTGGCTGATCTGCCTGTTTTTTCTGAGCTGGGCCGTGCTGATTGCCTTTCGCCTTTTCTGGCTCCAGGTGGTGCATCACAAGGAATACGTGGAGCGCGCCGACAAGCAGCAGCAGCGCACCTTCGAGGTGGCTCCGCGACGCGGCGTGCTCTATGACCGCAATATGCGCGAGCTGGCCATGACCGTGCAGGTGGACTCCATCTTCGCCGTGCCCGCCGAGATCACCGACAAGCAGGCCGAAGCGAGCGCGCTGGCCGCAGTGGTCCACGTGGACCCGGACGACACCCGGACCACGGAAGCCGAGATCGCCAGGCGTCTGGCGGACGGGCGCGACTTCGCCTGGGTGGCGCGGCGAGTCACGCCCGAAGTTGCCGCGCGCGTCCGCGCGCTCATTCAGTCCAAGGCCGTCAAGGGCATCTATTTTCAAAAGGAGTTTCAGCGCTTCTATCCGGACAACCAGATCGCCGCGCAGGTGCTGGGTTACGTGGGCCTGGACGACAAGGGATTGGGAGGCGTGGAGCAGAAGTTCGAGCCGCTGCTGCACGGCGTGCCGGGGCGCATGTATACCGCCATGGACGCGCGGCGCCACGTGCTCGGCTCGACGGAGAGCGATCCGCAGCCGGGCCGCAACCTGCAACTTACGATCGACGAAAACATTGAATTCATTGCCGAGCAGGCGCTGGACCACGCCATGGAGCGCACCCACGCGGACGACGGCACGGTGGTCGTGCAGGACGTGCATACCGGCCAGATCCTGGCCTTGGCCATCCGCCCCACCTTCAACCCCAACGACTTCCGTCATACCACGCCGGCCCTCTTGCGCGACCACGCGGTCAGCGACGTTTACGAGCCGGGCTCGGTCTTCAAGCTGGTCACCTATTCGGCGGCTCTCGATCAGCACGCCACCTCGCCCGATGCCATGGTCGACTGCCAGGGCGGAAAAATCACCCTCGCCGGCCGCGTCATCCACGACAACCAGGGCGAACACTACGGCGTGATTCCAGTCCATAAGGCTCTGGAGGTATCGAGTGACGTGGCCGCCGTCAAGCTGGCGCTCGCCGTGGGCCCGGATCACTTCGATCAGTACATGCGCGCCTTCGGCTTCGGCCAGCGCACCGGCATCGAGCTGCCCGGCGAGACGCGCGGCCTGCTGCGTCCGGTGAGCAAGTGGAGCGGCTCGTCCATCGGCTCGCTCTCCATCGGGCAGGAGGTGGGCGTGACGCCGCTGCAACTGGTTTCCATGGTCTCGACCATTGCCAATGGCGGCGTCTACCTGCCCCCGCGCGTGCTGATGCCGGGACAGACGTCCAACGGTCAGCCTACGCCCCCCCTGAAGGCCGATCCTTTCAAGCCCAACGGCGATTTGCCCAACCCGCTGCCCCCCGGCGCGCATCGCGTCATCTCCACGCTCACCGCCGCCCAGATGCGCAAGATGATGGAGGGCGTGGTGCTTTACGGCACCGGCAAGCCCGCGCAGCTCAACGGCTACAGCTCGGGCGGCAAGACGGGTACCGCGCAGAAGATCGATCCGGTCACCCATCGCTACTCGAAGACCATGCACATCGCCTCGTTTGCCGGCATCGCTCCGGTCAACAATCCGGTGATTGCGGTGGCCGTGGTGATGGACGATCCCAAGGGCGCATACTACGGCACGGCCGTCTCCGCGCCGGTCTTTGCCGAGGTGGCGCAGCAGGTGCTCGAATACCTGGGCGTGCCGCACGACATCGATCTGCGCCCGGTCCGCGACCAGGCCAAAGCCCAGCCGCCCGTGGCCGAGGACGACGCCGACCAGAGCGCCGGCGACATCAACGCCCTCTACGCCGCGGCCAACGATCTGCCTCCCGACGATCCCCTGCGGGGAGGCGGGGATCAAGCTCTGCGGGGGGGCGGGGATCAAGCTCTGCGGGGAGGCGAGGATCAAGCCCAGCAAGCAGGCGGAGTCCCTTCAGCGCCAGCCGCCGGTCGGCAGCAAAACGCCGCCCATCCAGCCTCCGCCGGTCCATCGCACTCTGGGGCTCAGCCTCCGGGCTCCGCCGCAAGCGCCCGATCGGCCGCCGCGCCGCCGCCTGCGAAGTCGCCGGATGTAGTCATCATCGACGAGAGGCAAAAGCTGCGCGTCCCCTCGTTCATCGGGTTGCGGGTGCGCGGCGTCATCGAGCGGGCCGACGCCGCCGGCCTGCAAGTGGAGATCACCGGCAGCGGTACCGTCCGCGAACAGGCTCCAGTTCCGGGGACGATGGTAGCGCCTGGAACCAGGATCGTTGTTCGCTGCGCCAGGTAGTCCGCGGTCCCTTTGCGCAATCGACGCCGCCCGGCAATCTACAATGGAGCACGTGATGAACTGGAACGATCTGATCGAGGAAGTGGCGGCGGTGGGCGCGGGTGGCGGGCCCAGAGACGATTTTGCCGAGCCCGTGACGGGCGTCGAGTATGACTCGCGCCGGGTGCGTCCGGGAGCGGTCTTTGTGGCCATGAAAGGTGGCTCGACAGACGGCAACCGCTACGTCGAGAAAGCCATCGCCGCTGGAGCCTTGGGCATCATCACCGACTCCGCGCCGAAGTTCGACCACCTGCTGGTCTTCGAGCCCGGCCTGCCTGTCCTCGAGGTCGAGCATGGCCGCCGCGCGCTGGCCCAGGCTTCGGCGGCCTTCTTCGGCCACCCCGAGCGCCAACTCGCGGCTACCGGCATCACCGGCACCAACGGCAAAACCACCACTGCCTTTCTCATCGAGGCGCTGCTCCAGGCCGCGGCGCGCAAGACGGTGCTGGTGGGCACCATCGAGTACCATGTCGCCGGTGAAGTGCGGCCTTCGCTGCACACCACCCCCGAGTCGCGGGACTTGTTCGAGCTGATGGCCGAGGGCGTAGGGCGCGGGGCCACCGAGCTGGTCACCGAGGTTTCCAGCCACGCCCTCGATCAGGGCCGCGCCACCGGCCTGAGGTTTGATGTGGCCGTTTTCACCAACCTGACCCGCGACCACCTGGACTACCACCAGACGATGGAGAATTATTTTGCCGCCAAGCGCCTGCTCTTTGACGGCACGGTCTATCCGGCGCCGCGCGTGGCCGTGATCAACGCACACGACCCGCGCGGCGAGCGGCTGGCCGCGGCCGCGCAGCAGGCGGGCGCCGAAGTGCGAACCTATGGAATCGGCGAGGGCGACTGGCGCGCGGCCCATCACGCGCTTACCCCTTCGGGCGCGGTCATCGACCTCGAAACCCCGGCGGGCGCGGCCCAGGTGGTCTCGCGGCTGGCCGGCGAGGTGAATATTCTCAACCTGCTGGCGGCGCTGGCCGCGGCCCACGCGCGCGGCGTTCCGTTTGCCGATCTGGTCGACTCCGTTCCACGGCTCCAGCCCGTTCCCGGCCGCTTTCAATCCGTCGATGCCGGCCAGCCCTTCACGGTGATCGTGGACTACGCGCACACCGACGACGCGCTGCGCAATCTGACCGTCGCTGGCCCGGCAGATGACGGCGCACTCCGGCGGCCGCGTGCTCACGCTCTTTGGCTGCGGCGGCGACCGCGACCGCACAAAACGCCCTAAAATGGGCTTGGCTGCGGGCAAGGGAAGCGATTTCGTGGTGGCCACCAGCGACAATCCCCGCTCCGAGGAGCCGCTTGCCATTCTGGCCGAGATCGAGCCGGGGCTGAAGTCCAGCGGCGTTCGATTTACCATCGAGCCGGATCGGGCGGCGGCCATTGGCCTCGTGCTCGCTGAAGCCAGGCCCGGCGATGTCGTTCTCCTGGCCGGCAAGGGCCACGAGAAGGAGCAGATTCTCGCCGGCCGCACGATTCCCTTCGACGACGCCGAGATTGCTCTTTCGGCGCTCGGCGCAATGGGATTCCAACCGGAAGCGGGTGGAGTCGAATGAAACTCACACTGGCTGAAGCGGCGATCGGCTCGGGCGCGGTTCTGGAGGCCCCGTCCAGCGTGCCCAACGCGGGCGCGCTGCTGGTCTCAGGCTACTCGATCGATTCGCGCACCGTGGCTGCCGGCGAACTGTTTTTTGCCGTGCGCGGCGAGCGGCTGGACGGGCATGAGTTCGTGGCTGCCGCCCTTGAGCGCGGCGCCGTGGCGGCGGTGGTTTCGCGCGCCCGCGTGGCCACGCTGCCGGACGCCGCTCTGGCTGTTCCCCTGCTCATCACCGAAGATCCGCTGGCCGCCTTGCAGTCTTTGGCCGCCCATGTCAGGCGCCAGTGGGGCCGCCGCGTGGTGGCCGTCACGGGTTCGGCGGGCAAGACGACCACCAAGGAGGCCATCGCGGCGGCCTTGGGCACCCAGCTCAGCGTGCTCAAGTCCAGGGGAAATCTTAACAACGGCTTCGGCCTGTCTCTCGAACTGCTGCGCCTGGAGCCGGAGCACCAGATCGCGGTCATCGAGATGGGCATGAACCACCCCGGCGAGATCGCCGCGCTGGCCCGCATCGCCGCGCCCGACTGGGGCGTGATCACCAATGTGGGCACCGCGCACATTGAGAACTTCGCCGGCGCCCAGGACGGCATCGCCCGCGCGAAATTCGAGTTGGTGGCCGCGCTGCCCTCGACCGGCACCGTCTTTCTCAACTGCGACGACCCCTACGTCTCGCAATTCGGCCGTGAATTTCCCGGCCGCGTGGTCTATTTTGGCGCCGGACCCTGCGCAGATCCGCGCATTCTTGAAGTTTCCGAAGATCTTTCCGGCCTGCACGTGCAATTTCGCGCCGGAGAGCGCACCGGCCAGTTGATGCTCAAGCTGCTGGGCGCGCATAACGCCTCGAACGCGATGGCTGGTTTGGCGGTGGCGCTCGAGGCGGGCGTCGATCTGGATGCGGCCGCCGCGGCGCTCGCCTCGCTCACCGCCGGCGACAAGCGCGGCGAGGTGCTCCAAATCGGCGGCGCGACGATTCTGAACGACTGCTACAACTCCAACCCCGAGGCGCTCGGCTCGATGATCCGCACCCTCGCCAGCCGGCCGGCCGAGGGCCGCCGGATTCTGGTGGCCGGCGAGATGCTCGAGATGGGCGAGCAAGGCCCCGCGCTGCACGCCGCCTGCGGACGCGCCGCTGCCGAGGCCGGCCTCGACCTGGTGGCCGGCGTTCAGGGCAACGCCGAGCACCTGGCAGCCGCCGCCTGCAAGGGCGGAGTGGCCGCGCTGTTTTTGCCCGACGCCGATGCCGCCGGACTCTGGCTCAGAACAAACCTGCAACCGGGCGACGTGGTGCTGGTTAAAGGCTCGCGCGGTGTCCATCTGGAGCGGGCCATCGAAGCGCTGGTGGATGCGCCGCAGTCGTGCGAAAGTTCATGACAGGTTCGGGGATTCCACAGCCCAAACGCATCCCGGCCTAGTAGAATCAACCTGAACTCCGCCTCATTCCGGCTTGGGAGGCCCTTTGCTCTACTGGCTGCTCTACGAAAAGCTGTATCCGTTCTTTCACCCGTTCCGCATCTTCCGCTATCTCACGTTCCGCACCGCCTTTGCCTCGGGTACGGCGCTGCTGATCGCGCTGCTCATCGGCCCGTGGGTGATCCAGAAGCTGCGCGAATTTCAGATCGGCCAGTACGTCCGCGACGACGGCCCGCAGTCGCACCTGAAGAAGACCGGCACGCCGACGATGGGCGGGGTGCTCATCGTGATCGCCATCCTGCTGCCCACCGTGCTCTGGGCCGACCCCTCCAATCCCTTCATCTGGATCTGCGTCTTTTCCACCCTGGCTTTCGGCGCCATCGGTTTCGCCGACGACTACATCAAAGTCGTCCAGCGGCGCTCGCTGGGCCTGACGGCGCGCGCCAAGCTGCTTTGGCAGGGATTGGCCGGGGTCGCCGTCGCCGGTGCGCTCGTGGTTCTCGATCAGTTCGGCAAATTCTCCACCAAGCTGACGGTGCCGTTCATCAAGCAGTGGAGTCCCGATCTGCTTTGGCACGTCTGGCCGAGCACGCTCCCGCACCTGGGCCTGCTGGCGTTTCTTCCGTTCGTCGCGTTTGTGATTTTTGTGCTGATGGGCTCCTCGAACGCCGTCAACCTGACCGACGGGCTGGACGGGCTGGCCATCGGCTGCACCATCATCGCCTCGGGCGCCCTGGCTGTGCTCACCTACGTCAGCGGCCACGTCGTCTTTGCAGACTATCTTGAACTCCAGCGCATGCCCCTGGTGGGCGAACTGACCGTCTTCTGCGGCTCCATGGTCGGCGCCTCCATCGGCTTTCTCTGGTACAACGCCCACCCGGCGGAGATCTTCATGGGCGACGTCGGTTCGCTGGCCCTGGGCGGGGCCATCGGCACGGTGGCCATCATCATCCGCCAGGAGTTGCTGCTGCCCTTCATCGGCGGTATCTTCATCCTCGAAGCGGCCTCGGTGATCCTTCAGGTGGGCAGCTACAAACTGCGCAACGGAAAGCGTATCTTCAAGATGGCCCCTCTGCATCATCATTTCGAGCAGTTGGGATGGCAGGAATCCAAGGTGATCGTGCGCTTCTGGATCGGCGCCCTGGTGTTTGCCTTGTTTGCACTCACCACGTTGAAACTTCGTTGAACAAGCCCCGCCTGGCGTGCCGGGCAATGCACAATAAAATGGTTGCTGAAGGCGCGAGGAAAAGACTCGATGTTGGAACTGAAAGCAAAAAAAGTTCTGGTTGTCGGAATGGGAAAATCCGGTCTGGCGGCGGCCTTGTTTCTGCGCCATCGCGGCGCCCAGGTCACGGTCTCCGATCTGCGCTCGGCCGAGGCGCTGGCCAAGGAGATCCCCGCCCTGCTCGACGAGGGCGTCATGGTCGAAACCAGCGGCCACGGCCTGCTCACCTTTCGCCGCCAGGATCTGATCGTCGTCTCGCCCGGCGTGCCGCTCGATACGCCCGAGCTGGCGCAGGTCCGCAGCTTCGGCCTGCCGGTCATCGGCGAGCTGGAACTGGCGGCGCGCTTCCTCAAAGGCCATACGCTGGCCGTCACCGGCTCCAACGGCAAGACCACCACCACCACCCTGCTGGGTGAAATCCTCGCCGACGCCGGCCTCCCCACGCTGGTGGGCGGCAACATCGGCGTCCCGGTCGTGGGGCTGATCGAGTCCAGCTCCGGCGAGACCTGGTCGGTGCTCGAAGTTTCCAGCTTCCAGCTTGAAAGCACCGTCGAGTTTCATCCCTCCATCGCCGTGATTCTCAACATCACCCCCGACCACCTGGACCGTCACGGCACCTTTGAAAACTATTGCGCGGCCAAGGAGCGCATCTTTGCCCGCCAGACCCCGCAGGACTTCCTGGTGCTCAACGCCGACAACACCCCCTGCGAAGCCGCTGCAACGCGCTCGGCAGCCACCGTCTACTGGTTCTCCGCCGAGCATCCGGTGCCGCGGGGAGCCTGGCTGGAGCAGGAGTTCGTGGTCTACCGGCCCGCCGCGGATGCGCCCACGGAGCGTGTCATGCCCTTGGGCGCGATTCCGCTCAAAGGCGAACACAACGTCGAAAATGTGCTCGCCGCGGTGGTGGCAGCGCGTTTGGCTGGCGTTTCCGCCGATCAGATCTGCCGCACCGTCGAGAAGTTCCAGGCCGTCGAGCATCGCCTGGAGTACGTGGCGACCCGCAAGGGCGTCGAGTACTACAACGACTCCAAGGCCACCAACGTCGACGCCACCTCGAAGGCCATCGCCGCCTTTTCCGGCGGCATTCACCTCATCCTGGGCGGCAAGGACAAGCACTCCGACTACACGCAGCTCGAAGGCCTGCTGCGCGAGCGGGTGCGTGCCATTTACACCATCGGCTCGGCGGCGGCCAAAATCGAGTCGCACCTGCGCGGCGTGGTCGCCATCCGCTCCTGCGAGACCCTGCAAAAGGCCGTCGCCGCCGCATCCCAGGCCGCGCACTCCGGCGAAGTGGTTCTGCTCGCCCCCGCCTGCTCCAGCTTCGACCAGTTTGAAAACTACGAGCAGCGCGGAACCATCTTCAAGCAGCTCGTCAAAGAATTGCCGGACTGACGGGCATGGCGAAACGGATCGGAGGGGACAAATGGCTGTTTTTTACCACCCTGCTGCTGGTTGTGGTGGGGCTGGCGATGGTCTTTTCCGCCTCCGCCGTGGTGGCCGAGGCGCGCTACCACTCGCCCTACACCTTTGTCGGCAAGCAGGCGGCCTGGGCGCTGGCCGGTCTGGTGCTCATGCTGGGGCTGTCGCGGGTCGACTACTCGCTCTATAAATCCCCGCGTTTCCTCTACTCCGCTCTCTCGGTCACCATCTTTCTGCTGGTGCTGGTCTTCCTCATGCCCGGCTCCCACAACACCCACCGCTGGATTCGCTTTGGCGACTTTTTCACCTTTCAGCCCTCGGAGATCTCGAAGCCTGTCCTGGTCCTCTTCCTGGCCTGGTTTCTGCACACCCGCTTAGACCGGATCAACGACTGGAAGCACACCCTGCCGCGCGCCATCCTCCTGCCCCTGCTGCTGATTGCCCTGGTCGATCGCCAGCCCGATCTGGGCACGGCCCTGGTTCTGGCCGGGGTCACGGCCATGATGCTGGTGCTGGCCGGCATCGAGTGGAGGTTTCTGCTCTTCGGCCTCCTTGCGGCGGCGCCCGTGCTCGCTTATCAGCTCTTCAAGGTCGGCTTCCGCCGCGAGCGGATGCTGGTCTTCCTCCATCCCGACTCCGACCCCCAGGGCTACGGCTTCCACATCTATCAGTCGCTGATCGCCGTCGGCACCGGCGGGCTGACCGGCCGCGGCTACATGGAGGGCATGCAAAAGCTCTTCTTCCTGCCCGAGGCGCCCACTGACTTCATCTTCGCCAACATCGCCGAAGAGCTGGGCTTCATCGGCTCCATGGCCATCCTGCTGCTGTTTGTGGTCTTCGGCTTGCGCGGCCTGCGGATTGCCTTCCGTTCGCAAGACCCCTTCGGCCGCCTGCTCGCCTTCGGCATCACCATGACCATCGTCCTGCAGGCCTTCTTCAACATCAGCGTGGTCCTGTCGCTCCTGCCCACCAAGGGCATTCCGCTGCCCCTGATCTCCTCCGGCGGCACCTCGATCTTCTTCACCCTGGCGAGCATCGGCGTGCTGCTCAACATCAGCCGAAAGGTGGATTGATTGCCGAACCTGCGCGTACTCATCGCCGGAGGCGGCACCGGAGGGCACATCATTCCGGCGCTCGCCGTGGCCCGTGAACTGGTGGCGCGGCACTCAGCCGAGGTGCTCTTCGTGGGCACGGCGCGCGGCATGGAGAGCCGTCTGGTGCCCGAGGCCGGCTTCAATTTGAAACTTGTCGACGTGGGCCAGCTCAACAATGTCTCCCTGCTCACCCGCCTGCGCACGCTCCTCGGCCTGCCGGCGAGCCTCATCGCCTGTCGCCGGATGATCCGCGAGTTCCAGCCCTCGGTCGTCTTCGGCGTGGGCGGCTACGCCTCCGGTCCGGCCATGGCGGCAGCCCTCTGGCTCCGGATTCCCACCATGGTCTTCGAGCCCAACGCCGTGCCTGGACTGGCCAACCGCCTGGTGGGCAAGCGCGTCCAGGCCGCCGCCGTCAATTTCTCCTCCTCCGCCCGCTGGTTCCGCTCGGCCGAGGTGACCGGCATTCCCGTCCGCCCGGAGTTTTTCACCCTCGCGCCGCCGCCATCGAGCGCCGCGCCTCATCTGCTCGTCTTTGGTGGCTCGCAGGGCGCGCGGCTCTTCAATCTTCATCTGCCTGAAATACTGGTTGGTCTGCTGGATGCAATCCCCTCGCTCACCGTTCTCCACCAGAGCGGCCAGCGCCACTTCGAGCCCACGCAGGCGGCGTATGCGGCCAGCGGAGCAAGCCCGCGGCGCTGGGAGGTCCGGCCGTTTCTCGACGACATGCCCGCCTGCTTTGCCCGCGCCAGCCTGGTCATGGCCCGCAGCGGCGCTTCCACCGTCGCCGAGCTGGCCGCCGCCGGCAAGCCCGCGTTGCTGGTTCCCTTTGCTGCCGCAGCCGACGACCACCAGCGGCGCAACGCCGAGGAGATGGTGAAGGCTGGTGCGGCCGCCCTGCTCCATGAGTCCGAACTGGAGCTTTCCGGCAAGCTGCTCGGCGTCCTGACCGGCTTGCTGCGTCACCCGGAGAGCCTGGCCGCGATGGCCCGAGCGGCCCGCACTCAGGCCCATCCCGGAGCCGCCGCGCTCATCGCCAGCCGCCTGGAAGAGCTTGCGCTGAGCTAGAGCATTTCTCCTCTTGCTATGGAGTGGGCATCTTTTATCCCCACCCTAGCCGCAAAAAACAAGAACGCGGCGAGGGTGGGGCACCCAGACTTTATACCTTCAGGAGAAATGCGCTAGAAGAATTTTGCTTTTGGTGCAGAGGGGCTTTGAAAGGGCACGACTTCAGTCATGCCGGGAATGCCGCAAAATCAGCAGGGCTTTAGCCCCGGAGGGAACGATTCCTCCTCTACGCCATGAGGAAATCTGCGTTCGACAGACCCCCCCGGTTTCGATCTTCGAAACCGGGGGGCGCTGCTTCCGCGTTGCTGTTGTCCAGCTACGGATGCCGCTACGGCGTGGTGGGCGCGAAGACAGTGGAGTAAGCTCCGTCCGGCGTCCCGGTCGATCCCGCCTCGGTCAGCGTGCCGTCGCTGCTGACCGTGTAGATCCAGGCCGAGCTGTCCTCGTCGGTCACGTAGAGATACGTGCCGGTCGCGTCGAAGTTGATGCCGATCGGAGCCCATCCGGTGCCGATCGTGCCCTTCGACGTCAAGTTGCCGGTCGTCGAGTTGATGGTGAACATCGAGACCGTGTCATCCTGCCGGTTCACCACGTAGGCGTATTTGCTGGTTGGATCGACAGCCACCGCCGTCGGTTCGTCGCCCGCCGTCGCGTAGCTCGGCGTGGTGGGCGTCAGCACTCCGGTGGTGGAATTGACCGTGTACTCCGACACTCCGTTGACCGTCGAGTAGGCGTCGGGAACATAGGCGAACTTGTCCGAGGGGTCGATGGTCAGGCCAAAAGGAGAAGCCAGCGTTGGCACGGTGGCCGGCGTAGTCGGCGTCAAGATTCCGGTCGTCTGATCGATGGTGAACATCGAAATGGTGTCGTTGTCCTGGTTGGAAGCGTAGGCAAACTTGCCGGAGGGGTCGACGGTCACAAACCCTGGGCTCGATCCGGTTCCGGTCGAAACGGTGGCCGGCGTGGTCGGCGTCAGCACTCCGGTCGTCTGGTTGACGGTGAACATGGAGATCGTGTTGTCGTTGCTGTTGGCCGTATAGACGAACCTTCCCTGCGGGTCGATGGCGATTCCCTGGGGGAAAAACCCGGTCGCCATGGTGGCCGGCGTGGTCGGAGACAGGATTCCGGTCGTCGAATTGATGGTGTACATCGAGATGGTGGCCAGGTCGGAGGCGTTGGAGACGAGGTTGGCCACATAGGCGAAACGGCCCAGGGGGTCGGCAACCATCTGTTCGGCGAACTCCTGCGGGTACGCATATCCTGTCGAGACGCTGGCCGGAGTTGTAGCCGTAAACTCTCCGCAGGAGTTGACGGTGTAAGACCAGACCGTATAGCCGGTCAGCATGTAGGCATGTTCCGGGTCCGGCGTGGAGGTGGGCACGCAGGTGCTGGTCGGCGACGGCGGATGTACCCAATGGTCTCCACCGCAACCCGTGGCAAGAAGAATCGGAAAACAGAGGGCGAGGTAGCGCGCGTCGAAGGCTCTCATCGGGGATTTCCTTCTATTTCTTCTTTGAATTTCCGTCCGTCCCGATTTTATACCGATTCCGGACGGGAAGATTGACCCTTCAGAGTGAATGTTGCTTGTCAGCAAGGAATGAAACTGGAGAGAAGGCTGCGGCATTCGGTCCGACGCAATAGCCCGCCTGCTTTTGCGCAGGCGGGCTAGTTTGGGGAGTGCCGCAAGACGTTACCGGCGTCCGCCGCCGCCGTGGGAGCCACCACCATGGAAGCCGCCGCCGCCGCCGCCGTGGAATCCGCTGCCGCCGCCGTGGAATCCGCCACCACTATAACCGCGTCCTCCGCCAGCATAGCCGCCGTGATAGCCTCCGCCAGCGTAGCCGCCGTGTCCGCCATAGCCGCCGCGATAGCCGTAGCCGCCGTGGCCCCAACCGCCATGACCCCAGCCGTGACCCCAGCCCCATCCGTACCAAGGCCCGACGCCGAGGAAGATTCCGCCATCGAACCAAGCCGGCCCGTAATAGCCGTACGGGGCGCAGGCGTAGGGATAGTAGGGGTAATAGCCCCAATCGCAAACCGGGGGGCCGTAATCCAGGGGAGCGGGAACAACCTCGGGTCCGACGCCAATTCCTACTCCTATTTGGGCTTTTGCCGTTGTCGCAAACGGCAGAGCCAGCAGCGCTGCAAACAGAACCAAGCGCATTCTCCGCATGAAAACCTCCTCGTGCTGCCCTTGTCGGCTGGTTACGAACCGGGAACCCGGAGATGAACTCCGTCTTCAGCACTGCCAGCTCCCGGGGTTGTTCTCCCTGCCGGCTTCTGATCTCTCAAACGGGATTTCCGCGGTTTAGTTGCGGTCCTGGCGCAAAAAGATTTCAGGCCGATTTGCGAATCAGTGCGGAAATCTGGCCGTGAGAGTGGCTTGAGGCGGAGGAAATGGCCTGCAGTCAGTAGATTGGTCCAGCAGAAACAACAACGGCTTTTACCGCCGAGGAAAGAGCCGATCAGCCCTCTTGCATCTCCTCCGCGGCTAAAGCCGGGCTGAAAGATTCGCGTTCAGCGTACAGACTGAGCCAGCGCCGCTCAAAAAAACACGCCAGCCCGGGAGTGTGAACAGGCCCTAATTGGCCAGCACGGCCCGGTAGCGCACCTTGTTCTTCTTCACCTTCTCGATGGCTTCGTTGGCCTTGGCCATGGGGAAGGATTCGATCTGGCCTTGACGCCATGCCGCGCGGCCACGTCGAGCATCTCCTTGAGCCGGTGAGGGCTGCCGGTCGGGTTGCCGGTGATGGAGCGCATGCCGGAGATGAGCGGAAAGACGTGCACGTCACCGGCGAGGGCGGAACCCCAACAAAACAAAGCGTTCCAGTGGGCCTGAGCGCCTGCACGTAGACGCCCCAGTCCTGGTCGGCGTTGATGGTGCTCAAAATGAAGTCCATGCGTGCCGGCCACGTCCTTCATGGCCTTGGACTCGCGGGTATTCACAAAGTGATCGGCGCCCAGCGCGCGCGCCTCTTCTTCTTTCGCGGCCGAGGTGGAAAACGCCGTGACCTCGGCGCCGAAGACGCGTGCAAACTGGATGGCCAGGTGTCCCAGCCCGCCGATGCCCACAACGCCCACGCGCGAGGAGGGATTGACGCCATGCGTGCGCATCGGGTTATAGACCGTGATGCCGCCGCAGAGCAGCGGCGCCGTCTGCTCGCTCTCCAGGGCATCGGGGATGGGAATCACAAAGCGCGCGTTGGCGCGCACCCGGTCGGCATAGCCGCCATGGCGGTGGACGCAGGTTCCCTCCGAAGCCGGGCAAAGGTTCTCCATGCCCCGGCTGCACCACTCGCACGCGCCGCAGGAGTTCGACTGCCAGCCCAGGCCCACGCGCTGGCCCACCTCCAGCGACTGCACCTCGGCGCCCACTGCCGCCACCGTGCCGACAATCTCGTGGCCGGGAATGAAGGGATACTGGCTGATGCCCCAGTCGTTGGAGATCAGATGAAGGTCGCTGTGGCAGATGCCGCAGTGGGTAATCGCGATCTCCACTTCCTGCAGGCCCAACTCACCGGGATCGTACTTGAAAGGCAATAATTCCGCTCCCGCAGCATGCGCAGCAAGTCCTTGAATTTGGCTCATGGTCAATCCTGAATTCTCCTGAAGTATTGCAAGCAAAACGGCTCGATTACGGAGGCGCGCCCCTGATGCTGGTCTGAGTTTCCTCCTGAGCAGTTCTTAGTTTAACCCGCCGCCCGCCTCTATGCGCAGGTTCAGAACCTCAAAACCGCTGAGCACGCCTCCGGCCGGCATCTCGGCCGCCCATTCCGCCGACTCCCCGTTCAGGCTGGCCCCTTCAGAGGCGCGCAGCGGCTCCAGAGCGTTGACCACGGAGAGAGGAAGGCTGGGGAGCGTCTGCCCGTCCACGCCCGCCTGCGCCTCCGGCACCAGCAGGCTCACGTAGATACGGTCCGCCGCGTGCAGACTGCGCGCCCTGGAAAGCTCGGCGTCCAGATCCGGGGCGCGGCTCTCGGTCCGCGGCAGGTCGGGCGATTCGTCCATCATCCGGTCCAGCGTTCCGGCATCCGAGACCAGCAGTCGCAGGTTGTCCGGCGCCCAGACGGGCGGGCAGCTGTACCGCAATGCGCACATTGCGCAGCGGCTGCTGCCATGGACGCAGCGTGGCCTCGACCACGACCGTGTCGCCGGCGTGGACCATGTTGCCGGAGACCAGCCGCGCCGATTCCAGCTCGACCTGCGATGCGGCGCGGAATGGCCTCCACATCGAGATCGATGGCGCGCACCGCACCCTGCCGGGCGCCGTTCGAGTAGAGCCGCGCAAACTGCCTGGCGGCCAGCAGAGCGAGCTCCATGGCGCGCCGTCGATGCTTCATCTGGAGGCGCCCACACGTCCAGCGGCGAGGGGGGAAGCCGTCCAGGTCGATGCTCCCGGTGAGGTGGTAGCTGGTCTCCGCGGTGCTTTCGTTGGTTTCAAGCAGCGCTCTCGTAGACGAACCAAGCATGGCCTGTGGCGTGAGCGAGGGCAGGTCGAGAATCTCCACGTTGAGCTTGCTGCGAGCCGTTGGGGCCATGAATGCGGATGTGCACGGGAATCATGCGGGCCGCGAGCGCCGAGAACGCCGCGGATGGCGGAGTCGCGGTCCTCGGTGAAGGCGCCGATGGGCTCGCCGGTGTTGACAATCTTGAAGGCGTTCAGCGGCGAGGCCAGCGTGGCCACCACCTCGGCGGTGGTCATGGGCAGCGAAACCGGCCCGGCCTGCAAGAGCGGGTGGCCGCAGGCCAGCAACTGCTTGGGGTCGATGTAGGTCACCGTGCAGGTGGCGGCAATCTCCAGGTCGCCGCGCACCAGTTGTGCGCTGACCGCCGAGCCGGGCTCGACGCTGGCGATGGCCTGGGCGCGAGGGCCAGCTGTGACCGGCCGCATTGCCGTCGACTCGGAAGAACCGCCCATTCCGCCGGCGGCCACCATCTCCAGGCCGGTTCCGGCCATTTTCTGCTGCCAGAGCCGAATTGCTTCGGGCTGAATCCGCCCATCACCAGCGGCGTTTCCATCGGCCTGCATAGTTCACTCCGCCGGCGAGCTGTCCCTGGTCCAGCCCGGTCGTGGTCCGCAGCTTGATCCCTGACCGCTGATCTCTGGCTCTCGATGGGCAGGTCCCGCACTTCGAGCATCTGCGCGATGGGCGTAATGCCCGCGATGGGGTCTTTGCTGAATTGGCCGATGCGGTAGGAGAGCGCGCCCAGCAACCGGTTGCCGATATAGACCGGGCTGCCGCTCATGCCGGCCACCACGCCGGTGTACTCGGGCTTCGCGCCCGTGCAGCCGGGCCAGAATCATGTCCTGGCCGGGGCCACGCGCACCGTGCAGCACGCCCAGAATCTCCACCTTCATCGGCTCCGGCTGGGTGCCGGTGAAGACCGTCCAGGCCGTGCCGGTCAGCCCGCGATGCACTTCGCTCAGCGGGAAGAATTCGCCGCTCGCCGGCGGCGCGGAGGCTGGCGTTGCGGCTTCGGCGGGCGACGATCCATCCGCGACACGGGGCGAGGCTTTGGGCGTGGTCTGAGCCAGAGCGGAAGCCGGGCCGAGCAGCAGGGCCAAAGCCGCAGTCAGCGCGAACGCCGGCAGAGCCAGACGAATCCGGATTTGCGTGGGGGGGAAACCGAGGCGCATCTTCACATCTTCAAGAGTACAACCGGCTGCTGGGCCTCGCCGTCCGCGCCGGTCGACAGGGTGCTGAGCGTTGCCGATTGCCGGCTGCCGGGATGTGGCCGGCCTCGCGCTCAGAAGGAGTCTACTTTGTAAAAGTGGAAGGACGAGACCGGAACGCCTTTGTCATTGAGCGCGATCTTGACCTTTGCACGGCAAAATCCGCAGCGGCCGGTTTTTTCCGCGCTGTTTAGGATCAAGGGCGGATAAGCGGCATCTTCTCTGCCGATGCATGGCGGCGGAGAGGCTTTTTGTCATTCTCTTGGCTTGTTTCATAGGAGTGTTTTGCGATTGAGGCTGGTATTCAGCCTTTTTTCTCAACCACCGTGAGCCGTTCGCTCAAAGGCGCAACCTGCCGGTAAACTTCAAGCTGACTGGTTGCCCGCATCGCCGCGAACTCCGAGCGCATCTCGGCTCGAAACGCATCGACGGTCTTCATGAGCGCATCGTGCTGAACCTCGATCTGCTTGCTCATGGCATCCTGTTTGGCCTGAATCGCCTTGAGGTCGGGAGCGACCATGTCCTGGATGACCTGCCGTAAGCCTGTGATGAAGTCTGCCATAGCGTTATCTTAGGACAAATCGAACCCTGCGCGTGCAAAATAAAAACCCGCTGGGCGCGTCTCAGCGTCCGCCGCAGCGCGTCCAGGCCTGTTCGATGTAGCTGTCGGTCATGCCGGCCACGTAGTCGGCGACGGTGCGCGCCAGTCCCTCGGTGGCAATCTGCGCCTGGTGGTCGGCGGGTAGCAGGCCGGGGTCTCTGACCAGCGCCGCGAACAATCCCCGGACAACCTCGGTGGCGTGGGCGTGCGCTTCCTCCACGCTGGGCGAGTTGTACAGGTTGGCGTAGAGGAATTCCTTGGTGGCGGCGCGGGCGGCCTCCATCTCCGGACTCAAAGCCGCCACGCGATGGGGTGCGCGGCGAATCTCGTCCAGGGTGGTGGCGCCGAGAGCGGCCACCTGAGCGCCCACGTTTTCCATCAGGTCTGTGACCCACGCATTCAGAATGCGCTTGAGGGCTTCGTTGGTGGTCAGCCGGGGCGCGGCGGCGGGGTACTCGGCCAGCACCGCGTCGTGAAAGCCGCGAAACAGGGCCACGCCCTCGCGCACCTGGCCCAGAGTGAGAACACCCGAGTCGAGGCCGTCGTCGAAATCCGCGGTCAGGTAGGCGATCTCGTCGGCCAGATCGATGAGTTGGGCTTCGAGCGGTGGGAACTCGCCGAGAAAAAACTCCCCCAGCTCCGGGTGCGTGTCGGCGGAGTAGTCGTGGGAGTGCTTGACGATGCCCTCGCGCACGCCCAGCGTCAGGTTGAGCCCGCGAAAGCCCGGGTAACGCTCTTCAAACCAGGCGACGATGCGCAGGGCGTGCAGGTTGTGGTCAAAGCGCAGTCCGAAACCGCTGAGGCATTGGTCGAGCGCCTTTTCGCCGGCGTGGCCGAAGGGCGGATGGCCGATGTCGTGAGCCAGCGCCAGCGCCTCGGCCAGCTCCGTGTTCAGCCCCAGCGCGTGGGCCACGGTGCGGGCGATCTGGGTCACTTCCAGGGTATGAGTGAGGCGGCTGCGGAAGTGGTCCGACGGTGCGTCTGCGGCCAGGCGGGCGAAGACCTGGGTCTTGCCGGCCAGGCGGCGAAAGGCGCGCGCGTGCAGGACGCGGGCCACGTCGCGGGCAAACGGGGAGCGGTAAGGGTGCGGCGGCTCGGGGCGCGCGCGGCTCACCAGTTCGCCGTCCCGGTCCGCGCGGACGGCAATGCCGGCGGGCAGCGCATAGCCGGGCCGGACTGGCCGAGTCGTGGTCAAAATTACCCTCCTGAGTTGCGCTCCTGAATGGCTCTTCGGGATTACGCTTCGGGGTTCACGCTTGGTTCAACCGCAATCGGGGTGCTGGTTCGATGATGCGCCGGTTCGAGGGTGAATTGGCTGAAAATTTTCATCGAGACGATGGAATTTTGAGGAATTTATCTTACGGAATGCCGGGTTTGTTCTATGGAATCCCGAGGATTTTGTGGGTTTGCAGGCTCAGTCGCCACTGCGGATGAGCGAGGCAGTAGCGCAGAGCGGCTTCGGTGTGGGCGGCGCGGTCGGGGCCGTCCATCGGCTGCAGGAAGAAATGCCGAAAGCGAGTAGCTCAAAGCTGGCCGGATCGGCTTCCGGCTGCGGATAGACCAGCTTCAGCTCGTCGCCGCTCGGCTGGCGGAGAGCGGCTCCGGCCTTGGGGCTGACGCAGAGCCAGTCCACGCCGGGAGGCGCGGAAACGGTTCCGTTGGTTTCGACGGCGATCTCGAAACGGCGGGCGTGCAGGGCGGCGATCAGCTCCGCGTCGAGCTGCAACAGCGGCTCGCCGCCGGTGCAGACGACAAAGCGCCGGCCCGCGGAGGCTTGCTGGCAAGCTCGCGGCCATTTCTCTTCGATGGCCGCCGCCAGCGCCTCGGTGGAATCGAAGCGGCCGCCGCCCGGTCCATCGACACTCACAAAATCGGTGTCGCAAAACTGGCAGACTGCCGCGGCCCGGTCCGCCTCGCGCCCCGACCAGAGATTGCACCCGGCAAAGCGGCAGAAGACCGCCGCGCGGCCCGTCTGTGCGCCTTCGCCCTGCAGCGTATAGAAGATTTCCTTGACCGCGTAACTCATAAAGGCAGCCTCTAGCTTCTAGCTTGTAGCTAAAAGCCCGTTGCGTCGTGAACCAATCCAATTACTCAATCAATACCGAAAAGCTAGCAGCTAGAAGCTAGAAACTTGTTGAAAATCTGGCGCGATCCGGAAAGTCAGCCCTCAGGGGCTAAAGCCCGCGTAGATTTTGCTCGCTCTTCGGCACGACTGAAGTCGTGCCCTGACACAAGACTGGAGTTTTTCAGCAAGTTCTTAGGAGCTAGGAGCTAGGAGCTAGAAGCTAGGAGCCAGGAGCTGGGAGCTAGGAGCTAGAAGCTGTCGTTCCCAGCGGGTCTTCGATTCCGTTTTCGCGAAAGCCCTTCCGCCGCAGCAGGCAGGAATCGCATTGCCCGCACGGCTGTCCGGTGGGCGAGGGATCATAGCAACTGCTGGTCAGCCCGTAATCCACGCCCAACTCGATGCCCTTGCGGATGATCTCCGCTTTGGTGAGGGCGATCAGCGGGGTGTGAATCTTGAGCGCCTGGCGGCCTTCGACGCCGGCCTTGGTGGCCAGGTTGGCCAGCGTTTCAAAGGCCGCGATGAACTCCGGCCGGCAATCGGGGTAGCCCGAGTAATCGAGCGCGTTGACGCCGATGAAGATGTCGTTCGCGCCCAGCACCTCGGCCCAGGCCAGCGCGAAAGAGAGAAAAATCGTGTTGCGCGCCGGAACGTAGGTGATGGGAATGCCGTGGCTCATCTCGGCCGCGTCGCGCCCCTTGGGAACGTCGATGTCGGCGGTCAAGGCCGAGCCGCCGAAGACGCGCAGGTCGATCTTCGCCGTGCGATGGTCCGCGACCCCGAGCGAGGCCGCGACCCGGCTGGCCGCTTCGAGCTCGATCGCGTGCCGCTGGCCGTAGGCAAACGAGAGCGCATAGGGTTCGTAACCTTCGCTCTTGGCGATGGCCAGCACCGTGGCCGAATCCAGGCCTCCACTCAATAAGACGACCGCTCTTTTCATTCTTTCTCCATCATCAGGGAAGCTCTGAATAAGCCTCGAAACCTTCCCTCAGGGGCTAAAGCCCGGTTGATTTTGCAGCCCTTGCGGCACGACTGAAGTCGTGCCCTTTCAAAACGATGAGTTTCCGCATCCTATGAAGTCGCGCCCTTTCAAAAACGCGACTTTTCACCATTTCAATACCGCGCCATCATGCCCTTTCAAAACCGCGCCTTCATCAGAGGCTCCTCAGGCTTGCCGGCATCATTGCGCGAACTGCGAGCCGCCTTTGCCGATGTCCATGGAAGGCGGGATGGGGTTGCTTTCGTCGATGTAGGCCTCGATGCAATCGTCGAGCACGCCCTTGGCCTCAAGAATAAACTCGACCGCGTCGCGCGCCGCGCCGTGGCCGCCTCGGTTGGGCGTGACGTAGTGCGCGGCGGATTTCACCTGCGGACGGGCATCGGCTACGGCCACGGCAAAGCCAGCTTGGCGCATCACCGGCAGGTCGATCACGTCGTCGCCCACGTAGGCGATCTCGTCCAGCGTCACGCCTTCGCGCGCGACGATCTCGCGCACCGCCTGCATCTTGAAAGCCCGGCCCTGGTAGACGAACTCGAGGCGCAGGTCGCGGGCGCGCAGGGCCACGGTCTCCGAGATGCGCTTGGTGATGATGCCGCATTTCATGCCGCCCAGCCGGGCCAGCGAGATGGCCGTGCCGTCGTGGGCGTTGTAGCCTTTGGCCTCAACCATCCGCAACGGGCCTTCAGAGCCGGGGCTGCCTTCAGGGGCGGCGGACGGGCCGGGAACCAGCCAGATGCTGCCGTCGGTCAGGACGCCATCGACGTCGAAGAGAATGATTTTGACCCGGCGGGCGCGATCCTGCGCGGAGAGTGTCGCGGAGAGTGTCATGATGCGATCTTATCAAGGCCCAGGACAGGGCGGAGATTGTCAGCCGGCCGGGCCTGCGCCCGCAACCGGCGCTTCTCAATCAGTTGCCCGGCTCTCAATCGGCGGCGCGGGGCTTCCTTGCCACGGCTTTCGCCGGCGCTTTTTCGGTGCGCGGCTTGGGAATGGCGTCCAGATCCGTCTTGCCTTCGGCCAACTGGATGAGAAAATCCTGGGCGGCGAAGGGCTTCGTCTCTTTGAGCACTTTTCTGGCGCGGATGTAGCTTCCGTCGGGCTGTTGCAGGCGGGTCTTCACCGTATCGGCCAGGTAAGCGGGCAGAATCTCGTCGTGGATGCGGGCCAGAGCCGCCGGGTCGCGCACCGGAAAGGCCACCTCGCAGCGCTCGAAGAGGTTGCGCGGCATCCAGTCGGCCGAGCCGAGGTAGACTTCAGGCTTGCCGCCATTGGCGAAGTGAAAGATGCGCGAGTGTTCCAGAAAACGGCCCACGATGGAGCGGACGCGAATGTTTTCCGACAAGCCTTTGACGCCCGGCCTGAGGATCGAAAGGCCGCGGACGATCAGGTCGATCTCGACGCCGGCCCCGGAAGCCTGGTAGAGAGCTTCGATGACGGAGGGCTCGAGCAGGGCGTTCATCTTGGCCACGATATGAGCGGGCCGCCCAGCCTGGGCATGCTCTTTTTCGCGGCGGATGAGGCCCAGGAAGCTCTCGGCCATGGTCAAGGGCGCCACCATCAGCGGGCTGTAGTCGTCGATCTCGGCGTGGGCGGTCAGGTAGTTGA
>CAWBHO010000009.1:0-9592 GCA_963788415.1 uncultured Acidobacteriaceae bacterium
GGGCACAGCTTCTCTATTCTCAGGGGAATTCTTCAGGGCCGAGGACCGGGCCACCTGCCTATTCGTATCCACGGACTTCTGTCTGCTTTGATGGTGCGCCGGAGGAGGGGAATTTTATGCAAAGAGCGGGGAGGAATTTTGTGGTTCCCTGCCACCTGCGGTGGGGCCAACTCGCTTCGCGCCTGGGGGGGTGTATCCCAGGTCTCAAAAGCTAGACCTGGGCCACCCATCTTCAGTGGTCTCCCGCTCATCGCGATAAAACTGCGATGAACGGGGCACAGCTTCTCTATTCTCAGGGGAATTCTCCAGGGCCGAGGACCGGGCCACCTGCCTTCGATCATTCTCCAAGATAGGTGGCTGTGCCCCGTTCATCGCAGTTTTATCGCGATGAGTGGGCCGCGAAGTCTCGCCGTCCACTCTGACTCGATTTCAACCGCTCCTCGAACGCCGGTCGCGTAGTGGTTGAAACTGCTCCATGGGTAGTCGCCGGGAGATGCAACCAAGCCGCGCTTCACCGGGTTGCGATGAATATAGCGGATCACTTCGGAGCGAGCACCTTCACCACGGATATTGCTGTCAAAATAGCGCTCCTGCCAGAACTTCTCGCGCTGGCCTCGCAGTTTGCGCGAGGTGATCTGCTTGACGGCCTTGAGAAACTGGGCCACGAGGATCAATGGCGGCTCGTTGATGAGCAAATGGACGTGCTCGGGCATCAGGACATAAGCGTAGATCAGCGCCTCATGACGCGCGCGAGTCAGTTCCAATACGGCATCGACTGTATCCCTGGCGCCCGGTACATCGAGCAGAGGGAGACGGTGAAAGCAACTGAAGGTGATGAAGTGGAGAGCCTCTGCTTTCTGGAACCGTTTCAGACCGGTCGGCATGGCACTATCATAATCCGCCACGATCTGACCTCAAGCCACCCGCCCGCTCATCGCGATGGGGCCGCGATGAACGGGGCACAGCTTTTCAAGGCTCAGCTTCTCAAGGCTCAGGGTAATTCTCCAGGGCTGATGATCGGGCCACCTGCCGCCGGTTCAAAGAAGATCGCTGCGGCTTGGCGACGCCATAAAATCTGAACAGAGGGTATTTATGACAAGTGGTGCAGGGGAATCGAACCGGAAGCTGGCCGTGGTCATCATGGCGGCGGGCAAGGGAACGCGGCTCAAGTCGCAGCGGCCCAAGGTGCTGCATGAGATCGGCGGCCAGCCGCTGGTGGCCCACGTGATCGCCGCCGCCCGCCTGATCGCGGAGCCGGACGACATCTACGTCGTCATTGGCCACCAGGCGGAGAAGGTGCGCGCGGCCGTGGCCTCGACCGGCGTGGGCTTTGTGGAGCAGCGCGAGCAACTGGGCACCGGCCACGCCATCCAGTGCGCGCGCGCGGCCATTGAGGGCTACGAAAATGTTCTGGTCCTTTCCGGAGACGTGCCGCTGATTCGCCCGGAGACCCTGGAACGGCTGTGGAACTTTCATCGGACGGAAGAGGCGGCCATGACCATTCTGACCGCGGCGGTCGAGAATCCATCCGGCTACGGGAGAATCGTGCGCCGAGGGCCGGATTCGCCCGAGGTGGAGGCCATCGTCGAGCAGAAGGCGCTGACCGCCGGGCAGGAATCGCTGCGCGAGATCAACTCCGGCATCTACGCCTTCCGAACCGCGCCGCTGCTGGCTCATCTGGACCGGCTCAGCGCCGACAACGCCAACCGCGAGGTGATTCTGACCGATATGGCCGGACTGCTGCGCGCCGCGGGCGAGCGCGTGGTGGCCGTGCAGGCGGAGGCGGCGGGCGAGGCGGCCGAGGTGCTGGGCGCCAACACCATCGCCGAGCTGGTGGCGCTGGACCGAACGCTGCGCATGAGAACGGCCGAGCGGCTGATGGCCCAGGGAGTGACCATCTTCCGGCCTGAGACCTCGGTGATCGACGCCGGGGTCGAGGTCGCGGCGGATACGGTCATCGAGCCGTTCGTGCAGTTGCTGGGGCGCACAAAAATTGGCTCCGGATCGCTGATTCGCTCTTATAGCGTGATCGAAGACTGCACGCTCGGCGAGGGCGTTTTGATTCGTCAGAGTTCGGTGCTGACCGGGAGCACGGTGGCGGACGGAGCCAAGATCGGCCCCTTTGCGCACCTGCGGCCAGGCTCGCGAGATCGGCGAAGATGTCCATATCGGCAACTTTGTGGAGACCAAGAAGACGAAGCTGTGCAAGGGTGCGAAGGCCGGGCACCTGAGCTACCTGGGCGACGCGGTGGTGGGGGAGGGAACCAACATCGGCGCGGGCACCATCACCTGCAACTACGACGGGGTCAACAAGCACGTCACGCGCATCGGCAAGGACGCTTTTGTGGGCAGCGATTCCACGCTGGTGGCGCCGGTGACGGTGGGCGATGGAGCCTACCTCGGCGCTGGTTCGTGCATCACCAGCGACGTTCCGGCGAATGCGCTGGCCCTGGGACGCGCCCGGCAGATCGTCAAGGAGGGCTGGGCGGCGAAGCAGCGCGCCGGCCGGAAAAAGAAGTAGGAAAAGCAATCGGCTTGCGCGGAAGATATGCATTTCGTCCATGCTCGGCGGACGCGCCGGAACGAGGTTGGCGCGCCGGTTCCTCAATCGAGCCATTCGCTGCCGCGGCTACTTTTTCTTGCGTGCGAAGATGCTCTTGATCCGGTCGATCAAGCTTGGCTTGGCCGCGGGAGTTGCAGCCGGAGTCTTGGCCGAGGTATTGGCCGAAGTCTTGGCCGGAGCATTGGTTGAAGCCTTTGCCGGAGCGGCGGGCGGCTTGCCTGGCGATTGGGCTTTGCTCGCTTCCCCAGCGGCTTGTTTGTTCGCTGCCCCGGCGCTCTCCCGGATGTTTTTCGGCAGCGGCGTGGTTCCATTCACCACATCGGCGGCAGAGAGCGTCGATCCCTGACCGCCATCATTTTTCACCAGAATGTCGATTCTCCGGTTGGAGGGATCGTAAGGATTGGACGGCACGCGCAGGCTCATATCGCCATAGCCGCGAATCTGCGTCACCTGGTCGGAGCGCACCCCGTCCTGCTGCATCAACTGGCGCGCGGTGTTGGCGCGGTCGGCCGATAGCTCCCAGTTGCTGTAGTTGGCGTCCTGCGAGTACTGCGCGGCGTCGGTGTAACCCTCGATCAGCAGTGAATTGGGCAGAGTCTTCAACTCCGCGGCCAAAAGCCCCAGCAACTGCTGGCCGCTGGGGCTTAGCTTCGGGCTCCCCAGCTCATAGAAGGTACCGTTCTTGCCTTCGATCAACTCAATGCGCAGCCCCTCGGGGGTGACGGTAATCTCAATCTGATTGGACAGCTTGGCCAGATCTTTCTGCGCCTTGATCTCCTGCTCGATCTTCTCCTTGAACTTTTCCAGGGCGTTGTCGGGCTTGCCTTCGGTGGCGGTATTTCCGGTGCCGGATTGGGTGGTTCCGAGCTGGGTGGAAACCCCCTTGGGATCGTTGAAGTAGCCGGCCACGGCCACTTTGACCTTGGTGCTCTGCCCCATCAGCCAGAGCACGATGAACAGCGACATCATGGCGGTGACAAAGTCGGCGTAGGCTACCTTCCACGCGCCGCCGTGATGCCCGCCGTGCCCGCCCTTTTTCTTGATGACGATGATCGGTTGAGTTTTGGCTGGCGCCATGATGAATCACTTCTCCGTACAGCGGTTTACGGCCCCTTATGCCGCCGCGGCGGGTTCTGCTCCGGCTGCGTGGTTCTTGCAGTTCTTTTCCATCTCGTCGAAGGTGGGCCGCACGTGCGCGGGAATCGCGCGCCGCCCCATCTCGATGGCGATCATGGGAGCCGAGCCCTTCAGAAACGAGAGAATCAGCACGCGCAGCACATGCAGGTATTCGTTGTGCGCGTCGGCCGTCTTGGCCATATTCGAACTCAGCGGGCCGACCAGGCCATAGCAGGCCAGAATGCCCAGAAAAGTACCCACCAGCGCCGCCGCCACGTGCGCGCCGATCTCCTCCGGCGGCCCTCCCAGCGAACCCATGGTGATGACCACGCCCAGCACCGCGGCCACAATCCCCAGGCCGGGCAGCGCATCGGCCACCGTGCTCAGCGAGGAGATCGGCTGCGAGGCCTCGTTGTGGCTGACCTCCATGTCCAGCTCCATCATCTGGTCCATGTCGAACGGCTCCACGCCTCCGGTGATGGCCATGCGCAGCGTGTCGCAGACGAAATCCCGGGCGTGATGGTCAGCCAGAAAGTCCGGATAGTTCTTGAAGATCGAACTCTCCTTGGGCTTCTCGACGTCCATCTCTACGCTCAGCAGCCCCTCTTTGCGCACCTTGTTCAGAAACTGGTACATCATCTTCAGGGTGCTCAGGTAACGCGCCTTGGTAAACGGGGAGCCCTTGATGATGCCCAGCAGGGCAGCGATAATCGCTTTGATAATATGAATCGGATTGGCTGCCAGCAGCGTTCCGATCGCCGCTCCGCCAAGAATCAGCAACTCGGCCGGCTGAAGAAGGACCATGATGTGCCCCTTCTCCATCAGAAAGCCGCCAATGACTGAACCGAAAACCACCAGAATTCCTATGATGGCGAACATTCTTGCCTCCCCGGTGCGGATGTGATGTGGTTCCCGCCCGCATGAAAGCTGGAAAACATGGCGGCTTTCGCCCTCTCCAGCAGATTCACCAAACTATCCTCCTGTTCCACCTGGGCCGCGCCGATGCTCACGGTGAGCGTCGCCCGGTCGCCCCACCAGCGGAACTCCGCCGTCCGGGCCAGGCCGGCCAGCACCTGCGCATGGGCCGCCAGCATCTCCGGCGTGCGCTCGTGCGAGAGCACGATAAACTCATCGTCGCCCCAGCGCCCCATCTCTTCGCTCGGCCGCAAGCCGTGCGCCAGCGCCCGCTCCATCTTTTTCAACATGGCCTCGCAGGCGCTCGTGCCGTGTGTCTTGCGCAACTCCGCGGCTTGATCGACGCTGATCCACAACACCCCAAAACTCTCTCCGCCCTGCCGGAAGTCTTCGTAGACCGATTGCAGACGGTCCTCGAACTCCGCCTGGTCCTGCTCCACGCTCGATCCATCGCTGCATTCGCCATGCGGCAGCGCGTCCAGGCTCTGGGCGGGATGAAAGACGGCCGCCAGCCCGATGCGGCCGCCCATCTCGTCGCGCAATACCAGGGTGCGCATCATCGCCGTCACCTCATGGCCCAGCTTATGTTCCACGTGAATGAGCACTCCGCGTCCGGACTGCGATTCCGCGCTCAAATCCTGCTCGCTCAGCAACTGCCCGGCGCCCAGCAGCGATTTCAGAGCCGCCGGCGCCGGACGCCCCAGCAGGTCCATGCCGGCGAATCCGGTGATCGTTTCCGCGGCCTGGTTCCAGAACACCACCTGACCTTCGGTCCCAATCAGCGCAATTCCCTCCGGCAGACTATCCAGCGCGGCGTCAAGAAGTTCCGTGCGTTCAGTCATCGATGCTTCTCCATCTGTTTCATCGGCGCGCCGCCGGTCAACTTCACCGCGCGCGCTGTGGAGAAAGCGTTGAATTTTACTCATGGAACAGAAGATCGCGCGACGACCAGAATGGAGCGAGACGCCAACCGCGACTTCCCGCCATGATCCTCATAAGTTAACAAGGCTCGCAGTCGCCGGTGCGCGAATTTCCGTGACCATTCACAGGAAAAGGCTGTACCCTCGCTAGTAGAAAACCATCCAGAATGCGGCAGGATTCTCATGGAACCGGTAACGAAAGGAACGTGACCCGACCCTCAGCGTCGCAGATTGAGACAGTCCAAGGATTTTTGGGCTGTTTGCCGATAAGGATTCCAAGAGCAGAGGCCGGCGCCTGAGCCTGAACCCCTGTTGCGGCGCGAGCATCGGCCCGGCGGAATTCAACTCAGGCTCCCGGGTTTATTCAGCGGAAGAGGCGCATTATGAACAAGATTATCCTGGCCGACTCGCAGGCGATTTTCCGGGCGGGCACAGCCAAAGTGCTGGCCATGGACGAAGACGTGCGCATCATTGCGCAGTGCACGGACCTTGATCGCATGGATCATGCCATCATGACGTTTCCCGGCTCCATCGTCCTGTTTGCCGCCTCGCTGCGGCCGGATATGGTCCGGTTGCGCGTTCTGCTCGAGACCACCGGAAGCCGGGGCGTCGTGATTGCCGAGAATAACGAAGCGGCAGGCGCTTACCTGCAACAGGGGTTTCGCGGCGTGGTCTTCCGCAACGTCACCGGGCCGGCAATGACCGAGTGCGTGCGCGCGGTGGCCGCCGGCGACATCTGGCAGCCTCCGCAGCTCATGGCGCCGGAATCGGCCGAGGAGGACATGGTGGGCACGCGCGTCCGGGACCGGCTCACCCCCAAGGAGATGCGCATTGTGGCGCTGATCGTCCAGGGTTGCAAGAACCGCGAAATCGCTGGCCGGCTCAAGACCACCGAGCAGGTCATCAAGAACTATCTGCGCTCCATCTACGACAAGACCGGCGTCAGTGACCGGCTGGAGCTGGCACTGTTCACGATTCACCACCGCGTGCTGGCGGCCGCCGCCGCCGAGGTGGGCTGCAGACTGGAAGCGGAAGAGGCGATCGCGCCGCAGGTCATGGCGTAGCGCAAGGCTTTCATCCGCTTGCAGGCATAGAGCATTTTCCCTGTTGGTATGGCGGAAGAAGCATTCCTCAGGAACTAAACAGGCTGCGGAAAAACTCGTTGCCTTTGAATGCGCACGACTTGAGTTGTGCCGTAACTTCCGCATAATCAACAGGCCTTTAGGCACTGAGGGATGTTTTTGAGGGAAGTGAATTCAATTCAGAGCTTTTTCCGCAGCCTTTAAAGCCTGCTGATTTGGCTGTGCCTTGAGGCGCGGCTGAAGCTCCCCAGCCTTTGTACGTTCTCTTCACAAAGATCGGGAAACTACAGAATTTGCATTTCGAGCGTAAACAGTCAGCTCGAAAACGCCCGAGCGCGCAGAAAGCGTGCTTGCGCAATCGAGCAGGTGCAGCGCCGGTCTCCTGACCTCATCAGCGGATACCGCATCTTTCACGCGATCTTTGCGCAAAGGATGGGAGACCGAAGATCTCCACCCAGACCGTCCATCTTCTGCCCGAAAGCCGGGCTGGCGCGAGGCTCAACCAAGAATTTCGGCCGCAAAAGTGGCCTGCACAGTGCAAAGTGTGGCAAAAATGGCACAAGACAGAGATAACCCTTCGCGCCTAATCTGATACTTATTCACACTTTTCCTTTTGTTGAAGAAGGTTTTCTTGGCTAGTTTAACGCACCTGGAACAGACGATTGCCGCGCCGCTCGAGTTTGCCGGAGTTGGGCTGCACTCCGGTGCGCCGGTGATCCTGCGCCTGCTGCCCGCGCCAGCCGGTTCGGGCATCGTCTTCCGCCGCACCGATCTTGACAACTTTGAGATTGCCGCCAACGGCCGCAACGTGGCCAAGGTCAGCTACGCCACCAGCCTGATGCGCCAGGGCGTGCTGATTCAGACCACCGAGCATCTGCTTTCGGCGCTCATCGGCATGGGCGTGGACAACGTGATTGCCGAGCTGGACAACCTGGAACTGCCCATTCTGGACGGCAGCGCCCTGCCTTACGTCGAGGCCTTCCTGAGCGTGGGCATCCGCACCCAGCGCCGCCGCCGCGAGACCATCCGCGTGCTGCGTCCGGTCGAGGTGCGCGAGGGAAACAAATTCATCGGCGTTTATCCCGGCTCCGGCTACCGCATCCGCTATTCGATCGATTTTCCCGCGCCCATCGGCCAGCAGATGCGCCTGCATCGATCTGGCGGCCGAGACCTACGGCGCAGGCCATCGCCGCGGCCGCGCACCTTCGGCTACCAGGCCGACGAGAAACGGTTGCGCGACATGGGCCTGATCCGCGGCGCGGGGCCGGAAAACGCCATCATCCTCGACTCCAAGGGTCCGGTGAACGGCCCGCTTCGCTTTGCGGACGAGTACGTGCGCCACAAGGTGCTGGACCTGATCGGCGATCTGGCTCTGGCCGGCCGCCGCATCGAGGGCCACGTCGTGGCCGAGCGCGCCGGCCACGCCATGCACACCGCCCTGGTTTCGCGCCTGCTCAAGGACCGCTCGGCCTGGGAACTGGCCCATGTGCCAGCGGCCGAAGCGGCCGTGAAACTCGCCCCAGCCCAAGCCAGCGGCGAACTCCGCAGCCCGGCCTTGGTAGGCGCTTAACCCTGCGCGGTCCGTGCTGAAAGTCTCACGTTGATGGGAAGTTTGTCAGCTCAAGACTGAAGCCGCCCATGATACAAATCCATATTTTTCAATAGTTTCTGAGGGCATAAATATACTTGACTAACCAAACGTATTGCGCTATCTTGAATTCATGGAACACCCTAAGACGCTACTCGAAGCAATCAAGTATTTCAGCGATGAGCAAGTTTGCATTGATGCCGTGGCCCGAATGAAATGGTCTAATGGTGAGGCTATCTGCCCCCAATGCCACGCCAAAGAACCGTACTACTTGGCCACTCAAAAGCGGTGGAAATGTCGCAAATGCAAGAAGCAATTCTCCGTGAAGGTGGGAACCATCTTCGAGGACTCGCCTATCAGTTTGCAGAAATGGCTCCCCGCGATGTGGTTGCTCTGCAATTGCAAGAACGGCATCAGTTCGTGGGAGATTCACCGGGCGCTAGGCGTGACGCAGAAGACGGCATGGTTCATGCTGCAACGCATCCGGCTGGCGCTAGAGCGCGACAACAAGCACAAACTGGGAGGCTCTGAGTGGGGTCCTGTTGAGGTCGATGAGACATTCGTAGGCCGAACCTTCAAAAGATGCACCGCGCGCGCCGGCTCAAGATTCAGGCCGGTGAATGCGGCCAGACCAAAGCGATTGTAATGGGAATGCTGGACCGGGATCTGCGCCAGGTTCGCGCCAAGGTCATCCCGAACGTGAAGCGGGAAGTCCTGCAAGAGGAGATCATCGAAGAGATCGAAAAGGGCTCAACGGTCTACACAGACGGCTATAGCTCGTATGACGATCTGGCCCGGCAGGATTATATTCACGAGACTGTGAACCACGTTGAAGAGTATGTACGGGGTGAGGTTCACACCCAAGGCATTGAGAACTTCTGGAGCCTGTTCAAGCGCGGCCTGAAAGGAACCTACGTTGCGGTTGAACCATTCCACCTTGACCGTTATGTGACAGAGCAGATTTTCCGCTACAACAACCGCGCGACGAAGGATAATCCGCTGACAGGATTCTGATCGTTTTATGCTGGCTCTGTCTCAGATATCAGGCAAGCGGTTGACCTACGCCGAACTCACGGGCAAGGTGTCACAAAGATCGGAAGTATGCTAGTTGGCCACGCTGGATGGATCGGCAAGGACGTGGAAGGCGACCGCCGTCCTGATGAGGGCGCTTAGTCGATTCCCTGCGTCACGGCGCTAGCGGCAAGCTGCTTGAGGTTCTCGTTCACTTCTTTGAGTTCCTCAAGCATCGACTTCACTCGTTCCAATCCACAAATATCCGGTGCGATGATAACGCGCTGGAGGATTGCCCCAGGGGTGTCTTGAACTGATGTGCTGAATCCAATTGAGCGAAGACCTGTACCGATGCTATAGAGGGAGGTTCCCGCAGCCCTTAATTCGGTTTCAAGGA
>CAWBHO010000010.1:0-18777 GCA_963788415.1 uncultured Acidobacteriaceae bacterium
AGCGGCAATGGCTACGAGCATGCGTCTTCCGGACTGAAGGATGGAAGAATCCTCATGGACCGGATCAGCTGGGCGAGCGGGCATCCGGTGACCACCTCCTATTTGATGACCCCGAACCCGGGCGGCGATCCCACTTACCAGGAGGTCACGCGTCCCATGAAGCCCGAGCAGGTCTGGCAGCAGGTGAGCGTGTCGCCGAGCGAGACGAAGATCGCTTACATGCTCGACGCGACGGACGACTTTGTGGCAAGAAATCTCAGCACACTCTATTACGCCGATTTCAACGTCAACACCCGGGTGGTTTCGAATCCGGTGGCGATTACGACCATGGATTCGGCGCACGTTTCCGAGAATCCGGCCTGGAGCGCGGATGAATCGACGATCGTCTACGACTCCAACCGTTCGGGGATCTATCAGGTGTACGCCTATCGTCTGGCGGACCACACAACCACTTTGCTTTCGGCGAATCCGCTGATGGGTTTTCAGTCTCCCGTCTTCGAGAACGTGCCGAAATAGAGCCGTGGTCCTCCCTGACAGCAAGGGGAGGACCGCCGCTACCGCCGGATGAGCCTACAGGTTCCGCCGCGATTTCAAGCCGACACATTTCGCTCAAAGGAAGACTTGATGACTACGACCGTAACCAATCCCGTCATAACTGCGCCGCGCATCGGCAAAGAGCGCATTTATTACCTCGACAATCTTCGCTCCTTCATCGTTCTTGTGGTCATCGTGTTTCACGCGGCCTTGGCGTACATGGTTTTCTTTCCCGTCTGGTGGCCGGTCGTCGACACGCAGCAGAGCCTTTTCTTCACGGGCGTCGTCGTGCTCACCGACGTGCCGATCATGCCCATCATGTTCATGATCGCCGGCTACTTCGGACTTGCCTCCCTCGTCAAGAGAGGACAGGCGGCCTTCTGGCGAGAAAAACTGCTGCGCATCGTTCTGCCTTGGGCTCTGGGATTCCTGGTGGTCGCTCCATGGGGCCCCTACTTCTGGCTGCTCAGCCGGTTGAAGAATCCGCCGACGTTTGCCTACTTCTGGACCCATATGTTCTTCACCAAGACTTACACCACGCAGGGACCGCTTTGGTTCCTGGGCGTGCTGACGGTGTTTTTCATGGGATTGTCGCTGGCGTATGCGCTCCATAAGCCGCTGGGCCAGATCGCCACCAGCGGCGGACGGCCCGATGCTCTTTTCTGGTCGGTTTTCATGCTGATGGTCAGCGCGGTTTTCGTGGTCATCAACGGGTTCTGGTTCGACTTTCAGTGGGTGCCCGTCCACTACGTGCTGTGGGTGCAGCCGACGCGGGTCTCGCTTGAAGCCTTCTACTTCGCGCTGGGCGTCTACGCGTATCGCCAGCAGTGGTTCGTCTCCGATGGATACCGGCCGAGGATCTCCCTCTGGCTGCCCTTGGCGGTGGTCACCGGCGCCGTATTTTTCATCTACAAGATGAAGGTCGGCTGGCTGATGCCGGAGTACACGGTGCGCGCCGTGCACGCCCTGCTGCACTGTTTCTTCTGCCTGAGCGTCACACTGGCGCTGGTGGGCCTGTTCCAGAAATATATGAATCGCACCGGGCGATTCCTGGACAGGCTGGCGGTCGGTTCCTACGCCATTTATGTCATCCACTTTCCTTTCGTATTTCTCTTCAACCTGATGGTCCGGCCCTACCCCTGGAACATCTACCTGAAATACAGCGTGGCCAGCGTGCTTGCAGTAGCGGCGAGTTATCTGATCGGCGCTTACATCCTGGTTCTGCTGCCGATGTTTGGCCGGCGAAAGCAGTCCGCAGCAGCCTGAACGCAACGGGCATCTGGGTTGCGTTCAAGCCGGCGCAGCGGCGGCGCCGAAGCGCTGCGCCGGCTACATTGCGAGAGAATTGCGGATCACCGTTTGGCCGCCCTCGGTCAAAACGCTCTCCGAGTGGAATCGCACGCCCTCGCACGCCCTTCATAGGCAGGCTGGCGCTGAGTCTCTGCGCTAGTTATTTCATCCGCGTTCCCACATGATGGTCCGGACGATGAAAATGGAGCCTATAATTTTTGTCCGGTGTAGTTTGCGCGCTGTCTGTGACGTTCAACTAACTAATCGGCGCCTGCACCCTGGCGTTGCTTCCGATGTTAGGTCAGCGGAAGCAGCCTGCGCCTGCCTGAATACGACGAGCATCGGGAACGCATTCAGGCCGGCGTGGGAGCTGGAGCCACACCGTGGGAGGAGTGGCCAGCGGCACGAAGGCGCAGCTTTCATCGAGCGCCCATGGAATGATCAACCCGCGCTGAGAGAAATTCGGCGCACAAAGCAACGATAAGATCAAGGAGATTTTCTATGCACAGTCTACTTTTCGGCGAGTTTATGGGCACACTGGTACTGATCCTACTGGGTGACGGCGTGTGCGCGAACATTCTTCTCAGTGACACAAAAGGCTTTGGGCTGTCGGGGGGACACGATACTACACTCCCGAGCTCAGGCTGGATTGTGATCACGATCGGGTGGGGATTAGCGGTGACCTTTGGAATTACAGTAGCGCTATCGTGCGGCAGTTCCTTTGCGTTCATCAACCCCGCGGTTGCACTTGCAGTGTGCATCCTTCACCCCAGCAACTGGCCGATTTTCCTTCCCTGCGCACTCGCTGAGTTAGCCGGTGGCTTTGCAGGCGGCATCCTGGTCTGGCTGGCTTATCTGCCGCATTGGGGCAGGACGGCGGATCCAGGATTGAAGCTGGGCGTCTTTTGCACCGCTCCGAACATTCGGAATATCCCTGCGAACGCCCTGACAGAAATCATTGCCACAGCGTGTCTGTGCGTCGTGGGCCTCGGTTTTGCCAACAGGGGAGTTGGCGGAGCTGCCGGCCTGGCGCCGGGATGGGGCCCGTGGCTGTGGGGCATGTTGATCTGGGGTCTCGGCGTCTCGCTCGGCGGTCCTACCGGATACGCCATGAATCCCGCCCGTGACCTGGGTCCGCGGCTGGCCCACCTGGTGCTGCCGATCCCAGGCAAGCGCGATGCGGATTGGGGCTATGCCCTGGTTCCAATCGTTGCCCCGCTCATCGGCGCCGCTCTGGCCGCTGGGATCATCATCTTCAGCGGAATCTAAATACCTGAAACTGGCCGCGGCAACCGTCCTACCGGGATGCCGCGGCCATCGCTGTTGAATGATCCGCCCTGGCTGGCCGCACGTTCTTGGACGCCCCCAGCCACGCGGTGCGGATATAAAGTGCAAGCGGCCAGGTCTCCGGCGCTTGAATCCTGGCAGTCTGGTGCGCCCCAGGCTGCCAGAACATGGCTTGCCACGCGGCGATTCTCTGAGGCCGCTTCGAGCTGCGGCAAGTGGCGCAGGTCCGGACTTTCAGTCTTCGGAAATCTCCGGCGCGGACTCCATGGTATGATCCCCCCGTGCTCTCCCATCTCTCGTTTGCCAGATATGCGAGGCCGCAAGCCCATGTGCCGTGATGCCGGAGTTCGATCTGGTTCCAACGCTGCGGACTAGGAACTCCGGAGTTATTACTGGATCAACAAGGAGAGTGATGTCCTCTTCCCGTCGAGAGTTTCTGACTTATAGCTCGCTTGCCATGCTGGCTGCGGCCGTGAAGGCTGAAGCTCAGTCGCCCGCGGGTCAGAATCAGCCACTGCCACCGGGTTCGCCCTCGGCATTCGGCACCTCACCGGCCGTTGGTCCGGAGGTATCGCCAGCGACCTTTGCCGAGGCGGAAAAGCTGGTGCAGTTGCAGATGACTCCTGCGGATCTGGCCACCGCGGCCAGCAACTGGCGCATGCAGATGGCCCCCCTCGTCGAGCGCCGCACCGGACCGCGGAAGATTGAGCTCGAAGCAACTCTCGCGCCCGCGACGCAATGGAATCCCAGCCTGCCCGGGATGGCAAAATTCCCGCGAGGCGGCAATCTCTTTGTCCGCAGCGGCGACGCAGGATTGCCCCTGCCAGCCGGCGACGACCAGATCGCCTTCGCTCCCGTCCTCCAGCTTTCCCGGTGGATTGAAAGCCGCCAACTCAGCTCAACGCGGCTGACCGAAATCTATCTGCGGCGCCTCGAGCGCTTCAACGCGGAGCTGCGCTGCGTCATCACCCTGACGTGGGAACACGCCCTGGCTCAGGCCCGGCAGGCGGATGCGGAGATTGCCGCGGGCCATTATCGCGGTCCGCTTCACGGAATTCCCTGGGGAGCGAAGGATTTGCTCGATACCGCCGGCATTCCCACGACATACGGGGCGGAGCCTTACCGCGACCGCGTGCCCGCCGAGAATGCCGCCGTTGTCGAGCGGCTTGATGCCGCCGGCGCGGTGCTGGTGGCCAAGCTGAGCCTGGGCGCCCTGGCGCTGAACGACGTCTGGTTTGGCGGCCAGACGATGAATCCATGGCTGCTCGAGGAAGGCTCCTCAGGGTCGAGCGCCGGGCCAGCGGCGGCCGTAGCTGCCGGGCTGGTGGGGTTCGCCGTGGGAAGCGAAACCGGCGGTAGCATCGTGAGCCCCTCGATGCGCTGCGGCGTGACGGGACTGCGCCCCACCTTTGGCCGCGTGCCGCGCACCGGCGCCATGACGCTGTGCTGGTCGCTGGACAAGCTGGGGCCGATGGCGCGCCGCGTGGAAGATACCATGCTGGTGCTCGAGGCGATCTCCGGACCCGACGGGCACGATCTGGACAGCGTGCCCTGTGAGCTGGCGTTTGACGCGACGGCTAACGTGAAAGGCCTGCGCGTCGGCTACATCCCCGCATGGATGAATGAGCCGCCCGCGACGACTGTGGACCGGGCGGCGCTCGACGCGGTCAAAGAGCTCGGCATGAGGCCTGTCGAAGTCTCCATTCCCGACTGGCCTTACGACTCGCTCAACCTGATTCTCTTTGCCGAGGCGAGCGCGTCCTTTGAGCAGCTGACTCTGAGCCACCAGGTGGACGAGCTGAAAATGCAGGTTCCCGACGCCTGGCCCAATTGCTTCCGCCAGACGCGTTTTCTTTCCGCCGTGGACCTGGTCCAGGCAGAGCGGTTCCGGCGCAAGGTGGCCCAGGAGATGGAGCGGGTGTTTTCCGGGGTGGATCTGCTTCTGGTGCCTTCGCTGCGGGACGAGATGCTGGTGATCGACCAACTGCACGGGACACCCCTCGCTGACGCTCCGCGCCGGGTTTGTCGAAGTCTCGGAGGCGCGCAGCGACTGGGCGCCGGACCCGCGGCATCCGCTGCCCCGGTTCTCTCCGCCGCGCCGCGTTCCGTACGGGGTCACCCTGATCGGGCGGCTCTTCGACGAGGGCACGCTGGCTGAGGCGGGGCTGGCGCTCGAAAGGCGATTGGCCGTTGCCGGCGAGCGTCCGCCAGGCTTCCAGGGCTCGAATCGACTGGCTTCGTAACGAAAATATCCCTGCAACGATCGGGGATTCCGGCTCTGTCCGCCCTTTCACCGAGGAATCTTCCCTGAGTTGCCTGGCCCGGAAGATTTCCACGCGCACCCATGGCCCGGCTCTGCGATACTGTTTTGTTATGCCTATCAACGACCTGCAAGCAGCCGCCCAGAAGATCGCCGGATTCCTCTCCACCCTCAACAAACTGGGCGGTATGCGCCTGAAGTACCGCATCTCCTCCGGCAGCGGAGCCGCTGACGGCGCGCTCGACCCCGAGGAGCAGGCACCCGCTCTCTCTGTCGAGCTGGGAGGGCCTGACGTGGCATTGGTCACCCAGCACAATGGCGAGTTGCTGATGGCCCTGGAGACCATCGCCGCACAGATTCTGCGCCTGGATCAGCGCGAAAGCAGCCTGATCAGCTTCGACGCCGCCAACTTCAAGGCCCTGCATCTTCAGGAATTGCGCCTGCAAGCCGAAACCGCCGCGGAAAAAGTGCGCAGGTCGGGCATTCCCTTCGCCTTTCCGCCCATGAACAGCCGCGAGCGCCGCCTGCTGCATCTCGCCTTCCGCTCCATCGAAGGCGTGGAGTCGGCCAGTTCCGGCGAAGGGCATGACCGCTTTCTGGCCGTTTATCCCGAAGGGAAAACCGACCTGCCCGTAGCGCCTCCGGTCAAGCCGCGCGGCTTTGGGCGCAGATAACTGCGGAAAGGGCGGGTTTGCGCCTTGCCGGGGAGCGTTCGCTTCAATTTTCAGCAGTTGGCGTGGCAGATTTCAGCATTTGCCTGGTGGAGACGGAGCCGGGAAGCAAATCCCCAGGTGGCTGGCAACTCTCCGGCGAGTGGCCAGCCACCTGAATCAAGAGTGGAAAAGCAGCCGATCTATCTGAACTGACGGACGATGTCCATGATGTAGTAGACGATCACGAACAGCGTGGCCGCAGCGACCACCCAAAACAGCAGATGCAGCGCGGGCTCGACCTTGTTCACCTTGGCCACAATCTCCGCCTGGGCCTCCTGCTCCTGGTGGAACGAGTCGTCTAAAAAGATCTGGTCTTCCTCGTCGCGCGTCAGCCTGGAACGATAGACATAAACGCCGGCGGTAATCGCCACCAGCACTCCCCAAACAGTCCACATCATCGGAACGAACGTCATGCTGCACCTCCGAAAGATATTCTGGCCACAGTGGCTGGTGGATTCGCCTGAGAACGCGGTCCCATCCTGCAGGTAGCCGTCTGCGTCAACATCATACCTCTGAATGAGTACCGTCGAGGGAACAAAAATCATACGGTTTCCCGAGGGCCGGCCCGCGCGCTTCTTTTCCCTCCCAAATTGGCCTCAGCGGTCCCAGCCGATCCCGACAGCGGACAAATCGAAGGCTTGGCCCGGCCGGCTGCTTCTGCAACCTTCCCTTTCCGCGCTGCATCGAATGGAGTGAAGCGGCAGGAGAGCTTGAATCCCCAGCCGCCGCGCAGTACAGTAGCTTAAAGGCAAGCATTTTACGATTCGGGAGAATTCATGGCCACTTCAACCGCTGCACCCGCACAGGAAACCGTCAAGAAGGCACCCCTCAACCTGACCCCCCAGGCCATTGCCAAGGTGCGCGAGATCATGGCAACCCAGGATCCCCTGCCTGCCGGACTGCGCATCGGCGTCGTCGGCGGCGGTTGCTCAGGGTTTCAGTACTCCATGGCCTTTGAGAATCAGGCCGGCATGATGGACAAGGTCTTCAGCTTCGAGGATCTCAAGGTCTTCGTGGATGCTACTTCGCTGATGTACCTCAATGGCTGTACCGTGGACTACGTCGAAACCCTGGAAGCAGCAGGTTTCAAGTTCGACAACCCCCAGGTGAAGTCGACCTGCGGCTGCGGATCGTCTTTCAGCGCATAAACCCCGCGCCGCTTCTCGGCTCTGCCCGCAGAGACTCAAGGCCCGTCCCTTTTTGGGGGAGGGCCTTGTTGCATGGACCTGCCTGATGGCGTTGCTTCATGAACGGGTTCAGTCGGAATCCGGGGCGGAGTTCTGTCACTGATTTGAACTGGTCGTGGACCCGAAGCTGCTGCTGCCAAAGGTGGTCGTGCTGGTTCCCGTGGTCGAACTTCCGCCGGAGCTCGAGCTGCCATCGGAAGTTGAGCTGCCGCTCAGGCTGCTGGCCGGCTGGCCAATGGTGCCCGTGTTGCCGCTCTGAATCATCTGATCGGCAAGCGGGTCGTAGACAAACTCCCACTGGTTGTAATGGTCTTTCTTCTTGTAAACCAGGATGGACTGCTTGGGGCTGCCGGGCGAGAAGCCGATAATGCCGGCGCCTCCGAAGGTTTGCCCGGTCGAGCCGCTGCTGTCGGAGCCGCTGCTGGCGCCCGCGCTCCCGGTTCCGCTACTGGCGCTGGTGCCTGCGCTCGATAAATTGGCGCCCCCGGCATTGGAACTCGCCGAGGCGTCCGCGCTGCCCGAGCCGCTGTCCGATCCGAAGAACGAACTGCTTCCGATCGACGACGCGCCTGCCACCCCGCTTCCGCCGCTGGACCCGGTACCGGCAATCGTCGAGCCGCCCAGCGCCTGCCCGAAGAAGCCCATGGCCGTCGGAGCCTTGTTCTGCCCAAGCAGAATCGGCTTCCAGTCGTCCTTGCCGGTCATCGGGTCGGTATACTTCTTGCGCAGAAAGCGGATGTTGTTGGTGGGCTTCACCAGCGCGTCGACCGTGGGCGGATAGGCCCCGAACTGCTTGTAATAAAGCTTCACGGCCCGCGCGTACTGCAAGCCGCGGTGCATGGTTTCGATCTCCCGGTCGCGCTGAATCTGCTTGGAAATGTTCGGCAGGGCGACGGCCAGCGCGATGGTGAACAGCGCCAGCAGAAGGATGACCGCCAGCAGGATGAATCCATCCTCCGAGGGGTTTGGGGTGCGGCGAATTGGAGTGGGGCTCTTCATTCAGCTTCCAGCTTCCAGTTTCTAGCTGCTAGCTCCTAGCTTCCAGCTCCTAGCTGACTCTGCAGGAGCCAGATTGCTCGGTTTACCTGGAACGAATCTCCTCTTGGTGAAGAGGAAAAGACGTTCCTCAGGGGCTAAAGCCCGCTGATTTTCCTGCACTTTGCGGCGCGGTTGAAGCCGCGCCCTTTCAAAACCGCTCTCCACAAAAAGTCAATTTGCGCCGAAGTTCACTTTCATGCACAAACGCTGGAAGCCAAAAGCCAAATGCCAAATGCCAAAAGCTAGAAGCTAGAAGCTGGAAGCTAGCGGCTAAAAGCTAGTTTCCTTGCAAAGGCAAGGTCTGGGTGTTGTTGTAGCCCAGATCGGTAACCTCGACGTTGGCGGGCCGAATGATGCCAACTTTGTAGCGATGGTCGACGATCTGGCCGGTGCGGGCGATGAAAATGTCGCCATTGCCGGCAAGAAAAGCCTCCATCGACTTGTCCTTTTCCTGGCTGTAGCCAAAATATTTGAGCGCGATGGCTGGCGGCTGGGGTGGTCCGGGCAGTGGAGCTGGCATATGCGCGCCTGCCAGAGCGTTGCGGGCGCTCTTCAGCGGAGATTCGATCGCAACCGGCATCGAATCGGCGGAAAAGATGTTTCTGCCCGTGCCGAGGTATTCCACCTGCTCGCTCAAAGCCAGCTTTTCAAGGTGCAGAGTGGGGTCAATGCCATCATTGGAAAGCCGTTGAGCCTCGTCGCCGCCGGAGACCGCTTCACCCCCCGCCGCCGCCGTGCGCCCAAGAGCCGGCAAAGAACGAGCGGGCGCCGGGCTCGGGTGCGGCGAAGAGCTGAAAAAGTTTTGCTTGATCTCATAGCCGCCCAGCAAGACAATCAGCGAAAAAAGGGCGATGACCAGATAGACTTGGCCTTTTTTTTCGGTTCCCAGAGGCATTCGCACGGCTATTCGCCCCCCTTTCCCTGTTGGCTGATTGGGGCCAAAGACGCGTGGGGATCCGAGGGCATGGCGTCCGCGCCGTTCTCTTTGGGAGTGGGCGGCAATCCGCTGGCCTGCGCATCGGCCGGCCTGAGCCAGGTGGAAACGCGCAGCCGCAGGTTCACAAGGCCGCCCTGCTGGCCGTTGAGCGACATGGCCCGGATGACAAAGAAGGTCTGATCGCGCTCCAGGCTATTCACAAACCGCATGATCTGCGGATAGTCGCCAGTGATGCCCGCGTCCATCGAAATTTCGGTCAGGTCGGCGCCGGGTGGGCCCTGCGAATACTGCACCCTGGTGAGCCGGACAGGGGCTTTCAGAGCCAGATCGCCGATCCGGGTAGCGATCGAGGAGTAGTTGACCGGAATGCGCCGGGAATAGAACGTCTGCACCTGGGCGCGGGTCAGTTCTACCCGCTGGTCGAGCCCGCGCAGGGGAGTGGTTTCGAGCGTGAGAGCCTTCAACTGAAGCTGCCGGGCAGCCAGCGCGTCGGCGGAACTGCTGCTGGTGGCGGCCCAATCCAGGCCAAAGCGGACCGAAAGGCCGATCACCGCCGCCAGCAGCACGGCCAAAGCGGCGTAATGCCAGGTGAGCGGGGAGGTCAATCGTTCGCGCCAGTGGGCAGAAATGCGGCTGCTCATTGCGGGCCTCCGGGGTTCGGGTTGGGGTGGAAATGGCGATTGGGCGGGGCGGGTTGGCCGGCGCGCTCTCCGGCGGCCGAAGGCTTTTCACTCTCCCGGCCGGCTTCCATCTTGCGTTCCAGCGGCGCGGCCGAGCTGTATTCGGCCAGCAGCTCGAAGTTGACCCGGTTCGAGGCGCTCACCGGCTCCAGTCTCGCGCTTGGACCGCCGGCGGACTCGGCGCTTTCGCTCACGATGCGCGGCAGAAGAAAATGTTTCGAGTGTTCCAGGTTCGCCACCAGCTCGACGGCCCGGTCGCGAGGGCCAACGACGCGCAGCCGCAGCGTCGTCGGTCCATTCTTGGCGCGTACCGGTTCCAGGTTGGTCACCTGGACGCCAGCCGGCAAAACCGTCTCGAGATCTTCCATGGCCAGCGTCCAGGAGAAGGCTTTTTCGTCGAAGAGCTGGTTGAGCGTGCCCACCTGGGCAATCAGTTGCATGTTGTCCGGCTGGCGCATCAGGTTCTGATAGCCCAGCCGCTCCTGGTCGACTGCGTCGATCTGGCTCTGGACGCGCTGCTGAGCCTCGCGGGCCACGCCGGCCTCCTGTTGGACGGTGCGCAGGCCTAGCCCCAGGCCGAGGGCGATGACGGCCAGAGCGCCCATGGCGATGCGCAGGAGCTTGATGGCCGGCCGGATGTCGGTGTAGGGGCGAGTGGCGAGATTGAGTGAAATGCGCATAAGCTCAGGCTGCCCCCGCCAGCGCGCCGGTCACGCCGGCCAGGCTCATCAGGTTCCCCAACGGGGTTGCGGCCCCGGTCTCCGGGCGCGGCGCCAGATCGACGACGGCCAATCCGGGCGAATCGGGCGCGTCGAGCAGGCGGGCAAACTCCTCCGCCGAGCTGCCGCCTGCCGCCTCGAAGCCTGCCCCGCAGCCGGCATAGTACAACAGGCCGGGACGAACGCCCAGTTTGTCCTGAAAGTACGCGGCGGCCACACTGACGCCGCGCCGCAGCTCCTCAAGGCGCAGGCCGGGGTCCGCAGGCAGCTCCAGCGTGCGGTAGAGCAGCAGGTCCTGGCCGTGCGCGATCGAGGTGGTCAGCGTCCGGGCGCTCAGGTTGACGACCAACGCCGGCTCGGGCGAATGAATGCTCCCCAGAGAAGCCAGACTCGCCGGCAGTACGGCTCCCGGTTCGTAGCCGGCCTGGCGAACCGCGGCCTCGTACTCCTGCAGGATGGGGCCGGGAGTCACGGCTGCCAGCACCTTGCATTCGCTTTTGGTTTCGACCAGAATCTGGTAACTCACCCCGGCGTGCTCCACATCGAAGGGAACCGTCTTGCGCAGCCGGAAGCGGAGAATGGGAATCGCCTCTGCGGCGCGGCCGGGCAGCGAGTCGAAGTCCAGAACGAAGACGCGGACCACGGTGTCGGGCACGACCAGCGTGACGGAACGGGTGCGCGGCGCAACCTGGCCTAGGGCGGTGCGAATGGCGTTGGCCACCACCTCCGGCGCGCGCACATTCGGCTCGCCGATACCGCTCACCAGCGCTCCCTCCGGCAGCGTCTCAAACGCATAGACAGCCGTGTGGCCTGGCTCCGGCGCACCACTCCGCGAACCAAAGCCCGCCCGCGAGGCCTTCGGCGAAGATGCGGCCAGCACCCCCGGCGGCGACAGCTCCACGGCCACCGGCGGACGGCCGCCGGCCTGGGAACCGAGTTTTGCCTTGCTGAGAATCGATCTCACTATCGTGTCGCCTCGATGAAGGTCACCTTGTTGATCTCCTTGAGCGTGGTCAGGCCGCGGCGGACGCGGTCAAACGCCGACTCGCGCAAAAAGCTCATGCCCTCTTTCCTGGCCAGCTTGCGGATCTCGGAGGTGGGCTTCTTTTCCAGAATCAGCTCGCGGATGGGGTCGGTCAAATCCAGCAGCTCGTGAATTGCCGTCCGGCCGCGGTAGCCGGTGCCGCCGCATTCCATGCAGCCCGTCCCCTCGCGAAACTCGAATCCGCGCCACTCGGCCAGGTCCATGCCGCTGGCCACCAGTTGCGCGTCGCTGTATGTGACCGGGCGGGCGCAATGCTCGCAGATGGTGCGCACCAGCCGCTGGGCCAGGATGCAGTTGAGCGCGGAGACGAAGTTGTAGACCTCGACGCCCATGTTCTGAAAGCGGCCCAGCACGTCCACCACGTTATTGGCGTGAACCGTGGTGAAAACCAGATGGCCGGTGAGCGCCGAGTTGATGGCGATCTGAGCGGTTTCATTGTCGCGAATTTCGCCCACCAGAATCTTGTCCGGATCGTGACGCAAAATCGACCGCAGGCCGCGCGCAAAGGTGAGTCCCTTCTTTTCGTTCACCGGAATCTGCGTAATGCCGCGAATCTGGTACTCGACCGGGTCTTCGATGGTGATGATCTTGTCTTCGTCGCTTTTGATCTCGTTGAGCGCGGCATAAAGGGTGGTGGTCTTGCCGGAGCCGGTGGGGCCGGTCACCAGCACCATCCCGTAAGGCTCGCGGATGTACGCGCGGAAGCGCTTCAGGTCGTCGTCGGCAAAGCCCACCACGTCCAGCGTGAGATTGTGGAACTTCTCGCTCATCGACTCCTTGTCGAGCACGCGCAGCACGGCGTTTTCGCCGTGAATCGTGGGCATGATGGAGACGCGGAAGTCGATCAGGCGGGTTTTATATCGAACTCTGAAACGCCCGTCCTGGGGCACTCTGCGCTCGGCAATGTCCAGCTCGCTCATGATCTTGATGCGCGAAAGAATCGTCGAGTGATGCTCGCGCGCGATGGGCGCCATGGCCTCTTGCAGCACGCCGTCGATGCGGTACTTCACATGCACCGAATCATCATAGGTTTCAATGTGAATGTCGGAGGCGCGCCGTTCGAGGGCGGTGAAGATGGTCGTGTCCACCAGGCGGATAATGGGGCTGATGTCTTCTTCCGAGGTCAGCTTCTCGATGGAGATGTTCTCGTCGCTGGTGTCTTCGCCGGTGAGCACGTCGAAGGTCAGCCCCTCGCTGGCCTCGTCCAGCACGCGCTGCGATTGCTCGGTCTTCTTCAGCAGTTCGGTAATCTGCGACAGCGTGGCCACGCGCGGAATGATGCGGTGCGAGAGCAGGCCGGCAATCTCGTCCAGCACCATCAGCCGCGAGGGGTCGCTGACGGCAATCACCAGCGCGTCCAGCTCTTCTTCGATGGGCACGAAGTTATAGCGGAACATCAGCTCGACCGGGACCGTGCGCAGAAGATCGTGCTGAATCTTGAAGTTCTTCAGGTCCACAAACTCGGCGTGATAGCGCTCGGCCAGCAGTTCGGCCTGGGCGCGTTCTTCCGCGCTGCCCGGAAGGGGCGCTACGGGAAGCGTCAGCAATGGAGCATCAGCCATGATTTATCCCTGACCTCCGGCCGTCTGTCCCATCGAAAAGATGGGCAGATAAAGCGAGATGAGAATGAAGACGACCACCACGCCCATGACGATCAGGATGGCCGGCTCGATGAGCGCCAGCGACGCGGTGAGGGCCGTCGAAACGTCCTCTTCAAAGAACTCGGCGACCGAGTTGAGCATCTGTGGCAAGGCGCCGGTCTGCTCGCCCACGGAGATCATCTCGGCTGCCAGGTCGGGAAAGATCTTCGTCTGGATGAGCGCATCGGCCAGGCTCTTGCCCTCGCGGACCGTGCCGATGGAGTCGATGACCGCCCGCGACACCCGGCGCGACGAGATGGAGCGGGCCGCGGTCTCAAGCGACGGCACCAGCGACAGGCCGCCGGTGAGCAGCGTGGAAAGCGTGCGCGCGAACAGCGCCACCTGGTAGCGCAGCCAGATCTTGCCGAAGATGGGCATCCGGATGCGGACTCCATCCATGAAGTCGCGGCCCCGCTCGGTGACGGCGAAACGGTAGCCTCCGAAGACTATGCCCGCCAGCGCAAGCACAATCCACAGCAGGTTGTGGTGCAAAAACTTGCCAAAGCTGAGCAGGTCCACGGTCAAGGCCGGCAGCTTCGAGCCGATCTCGTCGTAAAGAACGGCAAACTGCGGCACCACAAAGACGAACATGAAGAACATCAGCCCGCAAACCAGCGTCAGCAGCACGCAGGGATAGATCAGCGAAGCCACCAGCTTCTTGCGAAAGGCGAGCGAGATGCGCTGGAAGCTGACGTAGCGCTCCAGCACCTCCTGCAGGTTGCCCGAGCGTTCGCCGGCCAGCAGGGTGGTGGTGTACATGACCGGAAAACCGCTCTGCGCCTCGAAGGCCGCCGAAAGCGAATCCCCGGTCTTCACGCGGGCCGCAATGTCGTCCAACTGGCCGGCAAAGCGGGCGTCCTTCTGGTTCTTGGCCAGCATCAGCAGCGAGCCGAGAATGGGCAGCCCGGCGTGGATGAGCGTGAGGAACTGCTGATTGAAGATCAGAAACGATTCCAGCTTGATCTTGCCGCGATTGAGTCCGAAACTCGAGCGGGAGCGGACGGAAAAGACATGGTAACCGGCATGAACGAAGCGGGCGCGCAGTTCCTCGGCGGTGGCCGCCGACTGCACCTGCTCCTGCACGCGGCCGCGCTCGTCGGCCAATCTGATTACGAATTCCGCCATGCCTCTGCCCGCCGGGTTAGCACGATTCGGCCCCGGATCGGAGCCTGAAGAGCCGTTCCAGCTTTTTCTCGGGGATTCTGCTCAGGATTCAGGGTATCAGTTCCTGCCCGCTGTTCTCGTAACGGATAGACGCGAAACGGGGAATCAGCGCTCAAATCGGGCGCACCCGCAAAGGATGCGGGGAGGGCGCGTCTGGAAGGCTGCGGGAAACCTCGTCCGGCAACTGTCCACGCTGCGACAACGGGAATCCTGGCGTCGATCAGGTTACCTTTGCGCGTATTCTGGCGCGAATCGCGGTGACCTTGTTTCCAATTTTTGTGACTTCGGCCTATCTGTCCGCGTGGAATGTCATGGATTCCATTAAAGTTGTTTCATACACTGGCTAGAAGTTGCCTAAATTCAAGAAACTCCTCCGTCAGGCATCCTTGCGGAAAATTTTCCTCCTGGACTCAGGAAAGAAAGGAAGACCAGTGAGAAGATTTCTGTTCGCATTCCTTACATTCGTTACGGTCCTTGCAATTTCTCCGGCCGCGTTCGCGGATTCGTGGAATTTCAACATCACCGGCGGCGGCATTACCGGTTCCGGAACCATCACTTTTTCACCCACGTCAACGCCGGGCACCGACGATATCACCGGCATCACGGGCACATTCGCGGACGCCAACGGAGGCTACTCCGGACAGATCACCAGTTTGTATTCCGATCCATCCTATAGCTCCATCATCACCACGTCTTACCTGTTTTCGCTCGATAACTTGTTCTATCCGGACGGATCTCCTCAGGTTTGTTTCTGGGGAACATGCTCCACCGGCGGCCAATTGGATATCGCCGGCATCGTGTTTGATGTCACCTCGGCTAGTGGCGCAGTATACGAAGTTGGCGTCTGGGGCGACGGCGGCGATGTATACGGCCTCAACAGCGACCTGAACGGCGTCTATCAGGACGATGGAAATAACGGCGTGACGGTTGAATTCGCGGCAACTCCGGAGCCGTCGTCCCTGTTGCTGCTCGGCAGCGGGCTGCTCGCGCTGGCATTGTTCCTGTTCCGGAAAAACAAGCCGGCCGGCCTGGTTTTGCACTCTTAGCAACTTTGTTTTCCTTGGTTCTCGGCAAAGAAGGGCACGGAAACGTGCCCTTCTTTGTGCCCCTTCCTTATGCCCTTTCCTTGTGCCTCCTGATCGTGCCCCTGGATCGTGCCCCTGGATCGTGCCCCTGGATCGTGCCCGGCTGAAGCGAGCGAAGAATTCGCCGGCCAGCGCGCGGGCCTGTGCCAACTGGGCTGACACGGCTGGCTGGACACCGCCGGAAGTGATACATTTTTAGAATACGTGCTACGGCCTGAGTCTGCCGCGGGCCGATCATGGCCGGCGCGCTTTCAAGCATCCGCAACCGCCGCGCCCGGCACAAAGGGAGTTTGATGGTCTCCTGGCTGCGAACCTTGGTCCACGATGAGCCGGACGGCGTACGGGGCAGGATCATCGCCCTGTACGCTCTGTTGCTGGGCTTCAATCTGGCGGCGTGGGCCTGGGCGTTCGCGGCTTTTCATCGCTTCCCGGTGCTGCTGGGAACGGCCTTTCTGGCTTACAGCTTCGGGCTGCGCCACGCGGTCGACGCCGATCACATCGCGGCCATCGACAACGTCACGCGCAAGCTGATGCAGCAGGGCAAGCGGCCGGTCTCGGTGGGACTGATGTTTTCGCTCGGCCACTCCACCATCGTCGTCGTGGGCTCGGTCGCTATTGCCGCCGCCGCGCTCGCCTTGCAGCATCGCATGGACGCGGTCCGCGCGGTGGGCGGCGTGGTCGGCACGCTGGTCTCGGCGCTGTTTCTGTTCGCCATCGCCTTCGTGAATCTGGTCGTTCTGCTGTCGGTCTACCGCAGCTTTCTGCAAGCGTGCGGCGCGGCGAACCCTACGACGACGAGGACTTCGACATGCTCCTGGGCAATCGCGGCTTCCTGGCCCGCCTTTTCCGCCCCATGTTCAACCTGATCCGCTCCAGTTGGCACATGTATCCGCTTGGGCTGCTCTTCGGCCTGGGCTTCGATACGGCCACGGAGATCGGCCTGCTCGGCATCTCTGCCGCCGAGGCCTCCAAGGGACTGTCGCTGGCTTCGATTCTGGTCTTCCCGGTGCTGTTCGCCGCGGGCATGTCGCTGGTCGATTCGACCGACAATGTGCTGATGCTGGGCGCCTACGGCTGGGCCTACGTCAAGCCCATCCGCAAGCTCTACTACAACCTGACGATCACCGCCGTTTCGGTCGCCGTGGCGCTGGCCGTCGGCGGGATCGAGGCGCTGGGGCTGCTGGTGGGCGAGTTTCACCTCACGGGCGGCGTGTGGGCTCTGGTCGGCAGGCTCAACGACAACTTCGGCGCGCTCGGTTACTGCATCGTGGCGCTGTTTGCCGGCAGTTGGATTCTGTCGGTCGCCATCTACAAATGGCGCCGCTTCGACGAACTCGAACTGGACGCAAGAGACGCAGGCTGAAGCAGCCGGCCTTGCACAAATCCACGCCTTTTTCAGCACTTTTTCAGAGCTGCAAGGCAAGACCGGAGCCCCGAGGCGGAATCCGCACGCCGCGCAATTGAATTTTGACTGCGTCCTGGGTTTCTCTTACTGCACCGTACCCTGCGGCCGCAGCCTTCGCAGATCCAGGGCGCAGGCCACGGCGTTGTGCGCCTGCAGGCGCAGGTTGTCCGAAGCCACCCACAGCCATAGCCGCGAGACCTGGCTGGAGTTGCGGCCGCCCTCGGACCGCAGTTCGGGGCGCAGCCGGACAAGCACGTCGTTCTGCCCCGTCGCAGCCAGGTTCGAAGGCGAATCGGTGTCTTCCAGCACCAGGTCCAGATGCTCGCCGCTCAAAGCCTCTTCCACGGCGGCAAGATCCACCGGCCGTTCCAGCTCGACGGCGATCGAAAACGTGTGGCCGTGAAAGACGGGCGCGTGAAACCACATGCAAGGCCAGCGCGGGCCAGCGGCCTGCTGGAGAGCGCGGCATAATGGCGGCGAACCCGCGCCTCGACCGCACTCAGGCTGAGTTTCGCGGCCTCGCCCAGGCCGGAGAGCAGGTTATAGGCCGCCTGCGCGTCGTAAACGCTCGCGCGGCAGCCCCTGAAAGCTGAGCAGGTTCACAGTCTGCTGATGCAGCTCGTCCATGGCGGCGCGGCCAAACTCGCTGGCCGGCTCGAGCAGCGTGGCGAAGGCCGCATGGACCGGAACGGCCTGCTGCAGCCGGGCGAGCACCAGGGCAAGAGCCAGCGTGGCCGGATGCGCCGGCACCACGGCGGGGGTGAACAAGTCGATGGCGGTTGCTTCCGCGCCCTGCCCCTCGAAGTCCAGCCACGGCGCGCGCACCACCACGCCCGTCTCCTGGTCGAGAGCGCCGGAAAGGTCGAGAACCGTTGACCCCGCCCGCAGCGCCTGACGCCAGTGCTTGCGAGTCAGATCCTCGGTACCGCAGAAAAACGTAAAGTCGATGTGATCGAAGGCGTCGGGAGCGATGGACTGAACGAAGGTGACCTCGTCGCCCACCTGGTCTAATTGTCCCTCAACCTCATCGTCATCCAGCAGCACGAATTTGGTCGCCGCCAGGGGCGACTCCGACAGCGCTTCCTTCAACTCCCGGCCTAACAGAGTAGAGGCTCCGGCAATGGCAATCTTGTACACGGTCATCCTTGTGGTTCGGTTCAAAAAGATCAGGAACGATTGAGCGGCTCCGGCTCATCCGGCGCTGGCGTGGGCAGAGCGACGTCGGCGGCGGCCGGCAGCCTGCGCCGGCGGCGCGACCAGGAATACGCGGCCCGCGCCCAGATGCCGCTGAACATGTAAACCAAGGCCATCGAAAACAGCACGACTTGAGAGAACTTGAGGATAATGAACAACACAATCGCGATCAGAAACAGAATCTGGAAGGGATGGCGGCGGGAAAGGTTGATCTCCTTGCCGGACCAGAAACGCCAGGTGCTGACCATCAGGAAGCCGCTGGTGCCAACAAGCGCCAGCCAGATGAGCGCGATCCACCAGGCCTGGTTCGGATATCCGTAGCAGAGATGGACGCACGAAGCCAGCAGGCCGGCCGCGGCGGGAATTGGCATGCCCACAAAATATTTCCGGTTCGGCCGTCCCGGATTGCGCGGCTGGGCGTCGTGACTGATGTTGAAGCGCGCCAGCCGCGAAACTCCGCCGATAAGAAACAGAAAACAGATGAAAGCGCCGGCGTGGAAGAGATTCTCACGCAAGACCGGGTTGATGGAGTCGGGCAGGAAGTGGAATCCCCACACCATGGCCAGCAGGCTGGGGGCCACGCCAAAGGTGACCGTGTC
>CAWBHO010000011.1:0-28364 GCA_963788415.1 uncultured Acidobacteriaceae bacterium
GCTTCTACCGCCCGCTGCTTTCTGCTCCGAGCGGACCCGGGCCAGCGGAAATTTTTGGCTTTGAGCCGCTTTTTGCCGGGCAATCCTTACCGATTCGGGTAAAAAATACACGGCGGGCGCGGGCGGAACTCGCATTGATTCTCATCTAAGTCATTTTATTTCAATTCTTTGTTCTGGATCGTGGGTTTGGCCTCGCGGGTGCAGTGTGAACGTCGAAGAGAAAAGCCAGCTCCGCCGGCGGATGCACCGCAAGGCAAGAGGCTGACGGGGAAAGGAACTGACCATGAGCGTGAATCGGTTTGGAGTGTTGGGGTTGGCGGTTGGGTTGGCCGTGGTGGGCGCGACCGGGTGCGCGAGCAAGAACTACGTGCGCAATCAGACGGCGCCGCTGATTGAGGGTACCAATCAACTGGAGGCCAAGACGGCCGACAACAACCGGCGGATTCACAATGTGGACGACCGTGCACAGGCTGGGATACGGCAGGCGCAGGGCACGGCCGACACCGCCGGCCAGAATGCGCAGGGCGCGGCCCGCGAGGCCGGGGATGCGGAGACGGCGGCCAACAACGTGGTGCACCGCGCCGACTCGCTCGAGAGCGTAGTGAAGGGGCTCGACAACTACAAGCCGATGGCCGATGTGTCGGTGACCTTCGGCTTCGACAAGGCGGTGCTGACCAGCTCGGACCGCGAGCAATTGGACAGCTTTGCCGCGCAGATCGGCTCGGCGAAGAGCTTCATTCTGGAAGTGACGGGCGGGACGGATTCGACCGGATCGGCCCAGTACAACTACGAACTGAGCCAGCGGCGGGCGGATGCGGTGGTGCAATACCTGGCGGCGAAGTACGGTATTGCTCCGCACCGCTTTTACCTGATCGGGATTGGCAAGGACCAGGAAGTGGCTCCGAACACGACCGCGGCGGGACGGCGGGAGAACCGGCGCGTGGAAGTGCAACTGCTGACAAACATGGGGACGGCTCCGGCGTCGGCCGGGACTGCCTCGGCTTCGGCTGTCGAGCCGTAGCGCAGCGCGAAAAACTCTGATTTGCTGGCGAGTTTGTGGGCTGGTCCGCGATGCGGACCGGCCCGATCCGCGTTTGGGGGCGGGGCAGGAAACTTGAGGGCAAGTTCCGCAGTGATAGAGACCTTTTTGGGGGCTGAAGCCCTTTGTTTCCCGTCTCTGTTCGGTACGACTGAAGTCGTGGCCTGAAGAACGAGGTTTTTGAAACAGATTTATGGACGAACGGCTGCGAGCTGCTTCACGTGCTCGGCGCGGACGTCGTTGGCGGTGAACAAGCTCAGAAAAGGCGCGCCCTGCGGCGGCGCTCTCGACGGCCGGGCGGCCGTTGGCTTCCTGGCGCTCGACGATGCAGACCACGGCGGCGACGGTCATGCCGGCCTCGCGGGCGGCTTCGATGGCGTTGATGGTGGAGGCGCCGGTGGTGCAGACGTCGTCCACGATGACCACGCGCGCGCCCTCGCGGCAGAAGCCCTCGATGCGGCGGCCGGTGCCGTGGGCCTTTTCGGCCTTGCGCACCAGGAAGCCGTGGAGCAGCGGCGCGCCGGGCTTCGACTGCGCGCGCCAGGCGCTGGCCGTGGCCACGTTGGAGACGATGGGGTCGGCGCCCAGCGTGAGTCCGCCGACGGCCTCGGCCTCGATGCCGTTCTGCTCCAGCAGCTCGAGGATTGCGTGCCCGGTGAGGCGTCCGCCCTCGGCGTTGCAGAGTGGTGGTGCGGCAGTCGATGTAGTAGTCGCTGGTGCCGCCCGAGGAGAGCGTGAACTGGCCGAGGCGGAAGCTGGTGCGGGCGAGAATCGAGAGCAGTTGCTGGGCGTGGGTCGGGGTTGTCATCCAATCGATTGTACAGAAGACGGAAGGGCAGCTTCTAGCCTCTAGCTTCTAGCCTCTAGCTCCTAGCCTCTAGCTCCTAGCTCCTAGCTTCTAACCCCTGGCTTTGAGCTTCGGGAAATCCGCACGCCGTCGCCGCTCCGGCACACTGAGGCAGACACCATCCCATGGAGGCGTCCGAAAAGCTGGCAGCTAGCAGCTAGAAGCTGCTTTTCACATCTTGTTCAGGTGCTGGAAGCCCCCGGTGCCGATCATCATGAGGGAAAAGAGCAGGAAGTTATAGCTGGCGTGAACCAGCGTGCTGGCGGCCAGCGAGCGGGTCACGAGGCGCACCGCGCAGAGGATCAGGCTGACCAGGATCAACAGGAATAGCGGACCCAGCGCGTGGCCGGTCTGCTGGCCATGGAGCAGGGCGAAGGGCAGGCTGGTGGCGATGGAGGCGACGACCATGGCGGAAAGAGACCACTGGGGAGAGCCGTCGCTGCGGAGCGGCCGGGAAGGGTTGTGGGTGAGGCGCTCGCCCGCCCAGTCATAGGCCGTGGCCAGGGCCGGCAAGAGAAATCCGCGGAAGGCGATCTCCTCGAAGAAGGGCGCAAGAGTGACGCCGAAGCCGAACATGAGCCAGGCTGCGCCGGGAGAGCGGAAGATCTCTTCGATCGGCGCGTTCGTGGGGCCGGGGAGCAGGATTCCATCGAGCGCGGCGAGCGCAAAACGACCCAGGGCGACGGCAAACAACCACGTGCGCAGCCGCAGAGCCGTCGAGCCGCGCCACTGCACGCCTGCAAAAAAGCTTTTGTTCCAGAACAGCGGAAAAACGACCAGGCTCAAAGCCAGAGTCACGAGATAGAGCAGAGCTTCCTCGCCCAGAATGTAGTGAATGTCGGTGGCGGCCTGGGCCATGGATTTGACGCCGAACAGATGGAAGCGCAGTGCGGCCAGCATCAGGATCGCGGCAACGGAAAGTCCCACGAGAGCGAGCGCGGCCAACAGGCACAGATGGCCGAGATGCGGAATGCGCACCGGCCGAGCGGGCTCCGGCTGCGACCAGGACTGAAATAGTTCCACTGCCTCTTCGGCGCGCTGGACCACCGGCTGCAAAAGCTGACCCGGATCGTGCTGCAAAGGCTCGTCCGGGGGGGCGAGCAAGGGCTGGACCGGGACCGAATCCGGGCCGGAAAAGGAACTCTGCTCCTGCGGCGTGTCTTCCAGGTCGCTCATGGCAGCACCGTCTTCTTTCTGCGGAGAGTGGACTTCTTTTTTGCCGGTTTTTTGGCGGCGGGGCTTTTGCGGGCGGAGGATTTCGCTGGTTTTGGTTGTGCGTTTGCGGCGGAGGAATCCGTGGTCCCAAAATCGGGACCGGGGGCATCCGGGGCTTGATCGCTTCCCGCCTTGGCGACGGGATCGGCGGAGGCAGAATCGTCGTCGAGGCTGGCGGGTTCGAGCCGGCCGTTGGCGGAGGTGTAATAGCGCTGAAGAAACTGGCCGGTGTAAGAGCCGGGCGTGGCGGCAATCTTTGCCGGACGGCCTTCGCCGACCATGCGGCCGCCGTCTTCGCCGCCTTCGGGGCCGAGGTCGAGAACCCAGTCGGCGTTGCGGATCACGTCCAGATTGTGCTCGATGATGATGACCGAATTGCCCAGATCGGCGAGCCGGTGGAGGACTTCGAGCAGCTTGCGCACGTCGTCGAAGTGCAGGCCGGTGGTGGGCTCGTCGAGCAGGTAAAGCGTTCGCCCCGTTTGCCGCTTGCTCAGCTCGCGGGCCAGCTTCATGCGCTGCGCCTCGCCGCCCGACAATGTAGTCGCGCTTTGGCCGAGGTGAACGTACCCGAGGCCGACATCGACCAGGGTTTCGAGCTTCTGGCGCACCTGGGGCACGTCGGCCAGCACGGGCAGTGCGTCTTCGATGGTGAGTTCGAGAATGTCGGCGATGGAGTGCCCCTTGAATTTGACGGCCAGCGTCTCCTGATTGTAGCGGCGTCCGGCGCACACCTCGCACTCGACGTAGACATCGGGCAGAAAGCTCATCTCGATGCGGCGCTGGCCGTCTCCCTGGCAGGTCTCGCAGCGTCCGCCGGCCACGTTGAAGCTGAAGCGGCCGGGTTTGTAGCCGCGCTCGCGGGCTTCGGGCAGCATGGCGAACAGGTCGCGGATGGGCGAGAAGACCTGGGTATATGTGGCCGGATTGGAGCGCGGCGTGCGGCCAATGGGCGACTGGTCGATGCGGACGACTTTGTCGATCTGCTCGGCGCCGGTCAGCGATCGTGCGCGCCTGGCTCCTCGCGTGAGCCGTAGATGGATCTGCGCCAGCGAGCGGTAGAGAATGTCGTTGATCAGCGTGCTTTTGCCGCTGCCGCTGACGCCGGTAACCACAGTCATCACGCCCAGAGGAATGCGAATCGTCACGTCCTGCAAATTATGCTCGCGCGCGCCGGTGACCGTGAGCCACTTGCCGGTAAGCGGGCGAGGATGGTCGCGCTGCAGCATCTCCGAAACGCCGGAGAGATAGCGTCCGGTGAGCGACTCCGGGCAGGCCATGATCTCCGCGGGCGTTCCCTGTGCGACCACGTGGCCGCCAAGACGGCCCGGCGCCGGGACCGAGATCGAGAACGTAATCGGCGTGGCGGATAGTCTCTTCATCGTGTTCGACGACCAGCACGGTGTTGCCCAGATCGCGCAGCTTTTCCAGGGCCTGAATCAGACGGTTGTTGTCGCGCTGATGAAGGCCGATCGAAGGTTCATCCAGGACGTAGAGCACGCCGCGCAGCCGGGAGCCGATCTGCGTGGCCAGGCGGATGCGCTGGCCCTCGCCGCCGGAGAGCGTGGCGGCGTTGCGATCCAGCGAAAGATAAGTGAGGCCGACGGCGCACAGAAACTCCAGCCGCTCGGCGATCTCGCGGCGGATGCGTTCGGCTACCAGCGACTGCGCGCGCCGTGAAGCTGAGGTTGATGGCCGCCGACAGTGCGCGATTGAGCGGCAGCGCGGTAAAGTCGGCGATGGAAAGGCCGCCGATTTTGACCGCCAGCGACTCCGGGCGCAGACGCTTGCCGCGGCAGACCGGGCAGGGCGTGGCGGACATGTAGTTCATCATCGACTCGCGATAGGAGTCGCTGCGCGCTTCTTCGATGGAGTCGCGCAGAAAGGCGAGAATGCCGTGAAAACCGGTGCGCGGGCCTTCGTTCTTGGGCGGTCCGTAGACCAGAATATGCTGCTGGCGGGGGGGGAGTTCCTCGAAAGGCGTTTTGAGGTCGATTTTGTAGTGGCCGGCGGCCAGATGCACGAGCTTGAGCAGATATTGCGACGAAGAGCCGGGACCAAGACCGCCGTCGAGCAGCGGTTTCGACCAGTCGATGATGACCTTGGCCGGGTCCAGGTCGTAAAGCGAGCCCAGGCCATGACACTCCGGGCAGGCGCCGAAGGCGGAGTTGAAGCTGAAGCTGCGCGGCTCCAGTTTGGGCACGTCGAGGCCGCAGTCCGGGCAGGCCATGGAGGAAGAAAACAACTGCTCCTGAGGCTTCGGGCCACCGGCGATGGCGATCAGCGCGAGGCCGTTGGCCAGTTGCAGGGCCTTGGTGACGGCGGCGTCGAGACGCTTTTCGATGGATGGCTTGCCCGCCGGCGGAGGCGGAGCGTCGGGCAGGGGCCTTTTGAGCAGGATGCGGTCAATGACCGCCTCGATGGTGTGGTTCTTGCGCCGGTCCAGACTGATTGGCTCGGAGAGGTCCATCAGTTCGCCGTCGATGCGCGCGCGGAAACCCTGCTGGTCGAGCTGGTCGAGCAGATCCTTGAATTCGCCCTTGCGCCCGCGCACGATGGGCGCCATGACGGTGACCCGCTCGCCCTGGCCCAGCTCCAGAATGCGCTGGACAATCTGCTCCGCCGTCTGGCGGGCGATGGAGCGGCCGCAGTTGGGGCAGTGGGGCGTGCCGACCGAGGCATAGAGGAGGCGAAGGTAATCGTAGATCTCGGTGATGGTGCCGACGGTCGAGCGCGGACTGCGGCTGGTGGTCTTCTGCTCGATGGAAATGGCCGGCGAGAGCCCCTCGATCGAGTCCACGTCGGGCCGCTCGATCTGGTCGAGGAACTGGCGCGCGTAGGCCGAGAGCGTCTCGACGTAGCGCCGCTGTCCCTCGGCATAAATGGTGTCGAAGGCCAGCGAACTCTTGCCCGAGCCGCTCAGTCCGGTGACCACCGTGAGCGTGTTGCGGGGGATGCGCACGCTGATGTCGCGCAAATTATGCTGGCGCGCCCCGCGTACCGAGATGGCTGTGATGGGCATAAATTGAGTATGGTGGACCGTTGTGGGAGAAATTTCCCGGCCGATGACCAGATTGGAATGCCTCTGGGAGTATTCTATTAGTCAATAGAAATCGTGGTCAACGCGGAGGCCTTTTCTGCGACAATCGCAGGCAATGATTGTTGAGCGAGCCCAGGCGCGTCTTGGGCGGCTCAACATTCGGGCCGCATTGTGTTCCAGACCGAAAGGGAAGTGAGCAGTGACTGAGTAATGGCAGATTTGTTGAATTTGGCGATGCTGGTCTGTGCGTCGGTGGGCGCGCTGGCCTTCGGTATTCTGGCGGCTTATGGGATTCTGCGCGCGGGCTTTGCGCTCATGAGCCCACAGCGGCGGACGACGGTGGTGAGAGCCAGGCCGGAAGTGGCGCAGGGAACATAAGCAGGCTGCCGATTGCGGGCGGCCCATGCTCGGATTTGCCGGGGAGAAGATATTTCTGGGCGAGATTTTCTGGGCAGGTGCGTGCGCTGAGATTTCTGGCGGCAGCAGAGGCTTATTCCTGAAATCTGTTGATCGCGTCGGATTTAGCGTGGCTTTTGGCGTGGCTGAGGCAGCGCCTCCGCACAATCGCTCCGCGTGAGCGCTGAAATTGCATTCAAGCAGCGCCCAGACCCAATTCCGGGGGGTTTCAGCAAATTCCCCGAACACAGGACGGCTTTGCGCTAAGCCCTGTTTGCCGTTCAAGCAAATTCCCTGTTCGTATCGAGGAAGAAGCATCCATCAGGGGCTAAAGCCCCCAGTTTCATTGGGCATTTTGCGGCACGGCTGAAGCCGTGCTCTTTCAAGGCGATGGGCCTTTCCGTGCCGGTGAAGCCGAGCCCCTTCAAGACCGCCCACAACGCAAACAGACTTGCACTGGCTTGATTGTGCCGAGGTCAGTTTTGCGGATGATCCGGCGGCTGCGTCTGCTGATCTCGCTGTTCGATTTGCGGGGGAATGCGCGGGCCGCCAATCCCGAAACCGGGCCGGACTGGCGGTGGTTGTTGGGCCGGCTGATCTTCCGTGTCCGCGTCCTCGTCGCTGGCCTGCACGGGATTTGCGGCTGGTGGTGGCGCGGCTCCGGTTTGGCGGAGACTCAGAACGATTTCCATGGGCGTTCCCTGGCCCTGCTCCCCAATCAGAACGAGGTTGTAGCCGGAGCCTTCGAAAAGCTGGGAGAGCACGTCGCGCGCCGGGCCGGGGCCGTAATCGCCAAAAATCCGCTGATCGGTGCTCAATCCTTCCACCTTTGCGCCGGTAGCGGTGGCCACATCGCGCAAAATCTGGTCCAGGCTGGAGTTTTCGGCCTCAATTCGCAGTCCGCGGCTGTCCCACCGGACCGAGGCCGGATTCGCCTTTTCGTTCACCGGCCAGAGCGGTAGCACAGGTGCCGGAGGAGTGACCGGCAGGGAGGCTTCCTGGGCTGCGGCGTTTGAGGCCGAGGCCGCGGTGGGTTTGCTGTGAGCCAACCCAGGCCGCTGGTTCCCGCGATTCCGGCTGCTGCGATGAGGTCGATTCCGATCCTCTGGCCGGTGCGCCCGATTTGCCGGGGCGAGGGCCGCGGAAGGCTTTGCGGCGGTTGCCGGGGCCTGAGCGGCCAGCGTCCGCGCCCCAACCCAGGCCAGCCCAAGAGCCAGCAGCAGAGCGAACGCGCGCACGCCCTGTCTGCGGAGCGAAACCGGCGAGTTGAGCGAGGCGTTGATGCGCATGGAGAGGAATTCCTGGTTCCAGTGAAGCCGGCGCCAGCCGGACAGCCGCGTCTTGGCAGCAGCCTTCTGTGCCTTCGGCGGCTCGTCGGGCGCGGCCTTCCGCTGCCAACCTACTGTACTAGACTAACAGTGGCCCACGGACGCTCACCAAGAGCTTGCGCGGGCGGAGAGGATCTGCCGAAAATGCGTCTCTGGTGGAAGGGTTTTGCCGCGCCCGTGGTTCTGTTGCTCGTGCTGGCCGCCTCAGTGCCGGCGCGCGCCACAAGCTGCACCGCGCAGGCCGAGTTGTCGCCCAGGATCGTGCGGCTCTGGCGGCTGCCGGGGGACGGCTGGCCATGGAGGTGGTGCAACAGGACGACGCCGCCCTGAAAGCCGCTCTATTGCCCTCCGTGGCCTCGGACTGGGCGCAAATCCACCTCGCCGTCGAGGCCTCCGCTCTTTTGATGAAGGGCGGCACGATACAACTGCGGAATTTGTACTTGCTGGACGCGGACAGTTTGACCGAGCCTGCCGACACGCAGTTTTTCTGTTCCAGCGCGAGCGGTTCCTTGACGGTGACGTTGACCATGAAGGCCCTGCCGCCGGGCCGCTATGCCGTAGTGCTGGCCGATGCGGCCGGGGCGCCGCTGGGCGGGCAGTTGGCCTTCATCCTGGTCTGGGATGGCCCGGCTTCGGAGTGGAAGCTGGGCGGTCTGACGGTGCGGCCCGGCATCCTCGACGGGCATGACGGCGTGTGGTGGTGGACCGAGGCGCGCGAGCTGGCCGCGTCCGACCAGGCGAAACCCGATTCATGGAGCGCCTGGTACGCCTACGAAACGGCGCGGGCGCTGCTTCTGCCGGTGGATTTTCTCTCTTCGCCGAACCTGGAAAAATTGAACGCGGAGCAGGCGGCCATCCGGAATTCTCCGCAGGATGCTTTCCCCGTTTCGCTTCCCGATGGGGATCGAACGTGGAAGATTGACGCTGTGCGTCCGGACATGACGCTCCTGCACGCCGATCTGGCCGTGGTGTACGAATCGACCGGAGTGACCGACCCAGCGGCCGAGCGGACCGAGGCGACGGCCGTTCTGAGCGCGTTTCTCAGGGCGCAGCCGGGGCTGCGGCAGAATTTTCATGGATTGTGGGCCGTCGCGGTGAAGGACGGCAAGCAGACGCCGGTGATGGAACTGCCCATGGCGCAGATACCGTAAGGGCAGGGAACAGCGAACAGGGACCAGGAAGCAGGAGTTCAGGACCGGCGCTCCAACTGCTCGAAGCCGCAAGCCGGCCAGTTTCCGGCGGCATTCGCCGAGATGGTGGCGAGATAGAGCATTTCTCCTCTTGCTATGGAGTGGGCTTCTTGTCTCCCACCCTAGCCGCAAAAACAAGAACGCGGCGAGGGTGGGGCACCCAGACTTTATACCTTCAGGGGAAACGCTCTAGAATCAAGGTCCAGAAGACGATGGCAACAATGATCGATTTACGTTCGGATACGGTGACCCGGCCTACGGCCGAGATGCGCGCGGCGATGGCCGCGGCCGAGGTGGGCGACGACGTCTATGGCGAAGACCCCACCGTCAACCTGCTGGAGCGGCGCGCGGCGGAGACCTTTGGCCGCGAGGCGGCGCTCTTTGTGCCCTCCGGCACCATGGGCAACCAGATCGCGATTCGCCTGCACACGCAGCCCGGCCAGGAGGTGATCGCCGAATCGCGGGCGCACATCCTGGATTGGGAGATGGCCACGACGGCGGTCTTCTCCGGCTGCCTGGTGCGCGCCGTCGCGGCCGAGCGCGGCATTCTGAGCTGGAAGCAGATCGAGCCGGCGATTTACGCTCGCGGAGCCTTTCGCGCCGCCACGGGGCTGATCGAGATTGAGAACACCGCCAATCTGGCCGGTGGGGTCTGCACGCCCCTTGGCGTTTTGGAGGAGATTTGGGCCGGAGCGAAAGAGCGCAAGCTGCCGACGCACCTGGACGGAGCGCGCATCTTCAACGCGGCCACGGCGCTGGGCGTGGATGTGCAAGACGCTGACGCGCGGCTTCGACACGGTGATGTTCTGCCTGTCGAAGGGGCTGGGCGCGCCGGTGGGCTCGATGCTGGTGGGCTCGGAGGAGTTGATGGCGCGGGCGCGCATCTTCCGCAAGGCGCTGGGCGGTGGAATGCGCCAGGCGGGCATCCTGGGGGCCGCGGGGCTGATCGCGCTCGAACAAGGTCCGCGAAGGCTCAGCGAAGACCACGCCAACGCGCGGCTGCTGGCCGAGGCGCTCTCCCAGATCGAGTGCGTGGAGATTGATTTGAATGCGGTCGAGACCAATATCGTCATCTTCCGGCTGAAGGGCGTGAGCGCGGCGGAGTTGGTGGCCCGGCTGAAGGCGAGGGGGATTCTCGCCAGCGCCTTCGGTCCGGACGCGATCCGTCTGGTGACGCATCTGGACGTGGACCGCACAGCCTGCGTGACGGTGGCCGATGCGCTGGCCGAGGAGATGGAAGCGGCGGCCAAAGCCTGAGCGCAACTATTCTCTCGGTTCCGCGTTGAAAGAGATACCTGGCCGGAACGCCGGGTTGATTTTGAAGACAATCGAACCAAGGAGGATGGATTGATCGTGAAAAAGATTGCAATGGCAGCTTTGCTCGGCTTGATTCTGCTCCCTGCGGCCTCCTTTGCGCAGGTCGTGATTCGCGTGGGGCCGCCGGCTCCCATGTACGAACGTCCCGGCCCGCCGCCGCATCGGGGATTCGTGTGGATTGCCGGCTACCAGAACTGGGACGGCGCCCAATACGTCTGGGTTCCCGGGCGCTGGGAACGTCCGCCCCATCCGGGCGCGCACTGGGTTGCCCATCGCTGGGTGCATCGCCACGGCGGATGGGTGATGCAGGAAGGGCACTGGCGGTAAAAGTGCAGTCGCACAACAAAAAGCGGGGCGCGAGCCCCGCTTTTTCATTTGGAGCACCGAAAAAAGGCTGAACGGATCGTGGCTTTAGCGCATTTCCCCTCAAGGTATAAAGATTGGGTGCCCCACCCTCGCCGCGTTCTTGTTTTTGCGGCCAGGTGTGGAATAAAAGATGCCCACTCCATAGCAAGAGAAGGAATGCCCTAGCCCGGCAACTGCGCCAGAAAGAATGCAAACAGCGCGAGCAACCCCACGGCCATCCCCACGGCGATGCGCAGGCGGCGCGCGAACAGCGGCCGGGGCGAGCCAAAGCGGGGCACCATCGGCGCGGCAAAGAGCAATCCGCAGCTGAATCCGCCCAGATGGGCCATGTTGTCGATGCTCACCCCGGTGTGCTGAACCACCACGCCCAGGCTGATGGTAAAGCCGATCACCAGGTTGATGGCGGCAAAGTAGATCACCGATTTGCGCAGCTTGTGCAACTCCAGCGGAGGCACCGGCAGCCGCTGCGATTTGAGCAGGACAATCAGCGCTCCGGCGATGCCGAAGACCGCGCCCGAGGCTCCCGCGCCGGCCGGAAAACGAGCCCAGGTTATGGGTAATCGCCCAATCCGGGTAATACTTCCACCAGTTGACGAAGGTGGACAGCAGGTTGCCCGCCGCGCCGGTGAGGATGTAGACCGCAAGCAAGCCCAGCGAGCCCATCAGCGGCTCGGCCAGCAATCCCAGATTCCACAGGCACCACATGTTGGTGGCCAGGTGCAGAATGCCCACATGGACAAACATGGCGGTGACAATGCGCCACCACTGCCCGTAAATCAGCACGTTGCCGGCATTGTCTGCGCCCCAGAACATCAATTGATCGAGGTTGGGCTCCGATTGCGCTGACATGGTGCGCAACCATGGCCAGAAAAACCATGCAATTGATGCCCACCAGAGAGTAAGTGGCCGGCGAGTAAGCCCACGACGGGCGCTGCCTGCGGACCGGACGCAGAGGCGGCGGATTGAAGCCGGCCTGCGGAGGCAAAAACTCCGGTGCGGAATCAGAGTCCGCGCGAAGGGATGGTTGTTCGCCGGATGGAGGAACTGGGGCGTAGCTACCCATAGCACAACTTTAATGCATTTTGGCGTCGGGCTCGGCACGCGGCGGATGAATCGCGGGCCGGACGGGCAGAACGCGATCCGCTGCAACCGGACCGGTAGTTGCCGAAACCGCCCTCATACCATGGATATATTTGCTTCGGAATACCCTATTCCGGGCCTGAAGGCCCCGATCTTTCGGCAGCTTTTCAGGGGGCTGAAGCCCCCTGCTCCCTCCGCAAAAACCATCTGCAACTGTAGTACTTAAGTCCAGCAGGATCAGTGTAGGAACCGGCTTACACCCGTAAAACTTTCGTACCGGCAGAGGGTTTTGTCCGCGGCTTGAGATCGCCCTCCGCGATTCGATGTAGTCTGAAGATTGGACATTGAAATTTCGATGTGGATGAGGGATTGCGCCAGGCGCGAAAGCCCTTGAAAGGAGCGGAATCGTGGGCGAAGAGGGGATTTCAGAGAAGCGGATTCGGCGGGCGCTCGTGAGCGTGACCGACAAAAGCGGGCTGGTGGAATTTGCCCAGGCGCTGGCCGGTCTAGGCGTGGAACTGGTCTCGACGGGGGGGACGGCGAGGGCGCTGCGCGAAGCCGGATTGAGCGTGAAGGACATCAGCGAGTTGACCGGTTTTCCGGAGATGCTGGACGGCCGCGTGAAGACCCTGCACCCCAAGGTTCACGGCGGACTGCTCTATATTCGCGGCAACGCGGAGCACGAGGCCGCCGTGGCCGCGCACGGCATCGAACCCATCGATATGGTGGTGGTGAATCTCTACGCCTTTGAAAAGACAGCCGCTCAGCCCGGCGTCGCCTTCGGCCACCTGATCGAAAACATCGACATCGGCGGTCCGTCGATGGTGCGCTCAGCGGCCAAGAACTTCGAGGACGTGGCCATCGTGACCCGCGTGGCGGATTATCCGGCGCTGACGGAGGAACTGAAGGCCAGCGGCGGAAGTTTGAGCCGCGCCACGCGCTGGCGGCTGGCGAAGCAGGCCTTTTCACTCACAGCCGCCTACGACACCGCCATTGCAAACCAGCTTGATCAGATCTCTGATGCTCCGCCGCCCGACCAGGCTGTGCCGAAAGAGTCCGCCGCACCGCAGGCGCTGCCCGCGGCTGTGCGCATCAACTTTCCGCTGGCCCAGTCGCTGCGCTACGGCGAAAACCCCCATCAGCGGGCGGCGCTCTACTCGGACGGCAGCGGCCTGGGCGTGGCCGGCGCCAAGCAGTTGCAGGGCAAGGAGCTGAGCTTCAACAACATCGTCGATCTGGACGCCTGCTGGGAGCTGGTGCAGGAGTTCGACTCACCCGCAGCCATCATCATGAAGCACACCAACCCCTGCGGCGCGGCCACTGGCACGACAATCCTCGAAGCCTACGAAAAGGCGCTGGCCTGCGATCCGGTCTCGGCCTTCGGCTCGGTGATCGGCATCAACCGCGAAGTGGACGCCGAAGCCGCCGAGGAGATTGCCAAGCTCTTTGTCGAGGCCATCGCTGCGCCGGGGTTTTCGCCGGCGGCCCGCGAGCGGCTGGCCGCGAAAAAGAATCTGCGCCTGATCGAAGTCCACTCCGCCCCGCCACGCCCAGTGGTCAAGCACGTGTCGGGAGGTTTATTGATGCAGGACGCCGATACGGGGCGCATCGACGCAACGGCGCTCGATCCAGGGCTGAAGGTGGTCACATGGCGACCGCCGACGGCCGAGGAGCTGCGTGGTCTGCTCTTTGCCTGGAGCGTATGCAAGCACGTCAAATCGAACGCCATCGTCTACGCCCGCGCCCAGTCGCAATTCGCCCAGACGCTGGGCATCGGCGCCGGCCAGATGAGCCGTGTGGACGCCGCCCGCTTTGGCGCGATGAAGGCCGTGCTGCCGCTCAATGGGTGCGTGGCCGCCTCGGACGCCTTCTTTCCCTTTCCCGACGGCCTGGAAACCGTTGCCCAGGCGGGAGCGACAGCCGTCATCCAGCCCGGCGGCTCGGTGAAGGATCAAGACGTGATCGACGCCGCCGACCGGCTGGGCATGTCCATGGTCTTCACCGGAATGCGCCACTTCCGGCACTAAAGCAAATTTCCTGTTGGTATCGAGGGAGATGCATGCCTCGGGGGCTAAAGCCCGCGATGATTTGGCGGCTCTTACGGCACGACTGAAGTCGCGCCCTGACACAAAGCACCCTCGACACCAATTAGAGAGCCACTACAATAAACCCCCGACGGATACCCCCTGGGGTAGGGGGGGGGGAGGGGGGTGGTTTTTTGCCCGCTTCTTGCATCCCCGCATTTCTGTCTGCTTCGATGGTGCGCCGGCGGAGGGAAATTTTACGCAAGGCGTGGGAAGGATTTTATGCTTCCCAGTCACCTGCGGTGGGGCCAACTGCGCTTCGTGCCTGGGGTTTGTCGTATCCCAGGTCTCAAAATCGAGACCTGGGGCACCCGGGCTTCATTCGTGGCATTTTCCATTTATTGTGCGCGATGGAGCCGGGATGTGCGTTGCATCCTTCAGCACCGTGACGAACGTCACAGCGCTGCCTCCGGCGCAACCGTCATCTTGAATGCACATCTTATTGCAGGCTTCGGGTTGTCCCCCCAAGGGCAACAGGGAATCCGGTGCGATGCCGGAGCGGTCCCGCCGCTGTAAGTGAGAAGGCTGTTCTCGATCACCACTCGTCAGAGATGCCGGGGAAGGTGAGAGTGGCCGCCGAAGGCGCAGTCCTTCCGAACTCACCAGCCAGAACACCTGACTGAAGCCCCGACTCAATGGTCTCCGCGTGGAAACGGGGATGTGGGCTTTTTTTGTTTTTCAGCCAGCAGCATCCCCTCCTGGCGGCAAATTTTCAACAGCTAGAGATTTCCGGTCCCGCGCTCTTCGTGCTCTGTCGGCGCGATTTCGTCCTCGCGCCGGCGCTACAACGGCTCGAATGCGCAATCGCGTTTGCTTCAGCACGCGTTCGCGCAAGCTCGCGTTTGCGCTAGCACCCGTTTACGCAAGGAAAGGAGGTGATCCCATGAAAACGACGAAGAAGCCGAGCATCATCGCCACTCGCAAGGGCTGCAACGCGACCGGCACCGGCCTGTCGCATTACGTCATGGTCGACGTCAAGAAATAACCGTTGCCGCGAACCGGCAATCCTCTGCGGCGCGGGGCTTGCACCTGCGCCGCGGAGCAAATTCCAAAAAAGAGGATTTTTCCATGAGAATCGAAACGAGGGACCGATGCGTCTCTTCTCGCGGCCAGCATTTCAACACCGGCAACGGCGGCACGCTGCAGCCATTGGACATCGGTCATGACGAATATCTTGGCCTGGTCGATCCCGACACGGCCTTCTGGGCGCTCGTCGAAAAGAGCAAGCTCGGCGAAGCGCTGACTCCGGGGCCTTTCCTGGAGCAGTACCGGAAAAACGCGGCTACCTTCGCCGCGGAGATGGACAAGCTGCGTTTTGGCGTCACGCCTTCCGCCGTCTACTTCAATCCCACCGAACGCTGTAACCTGAACTGCTCCTACTGCTACCTGCCGGATACGCTGCGCCGGGACGGCCATCACATGCCGGTCAGCAAAGTGCTGGAGGCTCTCGAAATCCTGAAGCAGTACTTTCTGGCCACCCTGCCTGAAGGATTCAAGCCGCAGATCATCTTCCACGGCGCGGAGCCCTCGTTGAACTGGGAGGCCCTGCTGGCCGCATTCGACCGCTATGGCGAGGACTTCCGTTTCGGAATCCAGACCAACGGCACCGTGCTGAGCGAGGCCGATTACGACCTGCTGATGGAAAAGGGCGTTGCCATCGGGCTGTCGCTCGATTGCGCCGTGGACGAGATCGTCACCCGCACCCGCAAGACCTGGGACGGTCACAGCATCTACGCCAAGGTGGTGGCCGCCATCGACAAGCTGCGCGGCTACGCCAACTCCAGCGTCATCTGCACGGTGACCGGCGAAAACATGCGCCAGTTGATTCCCACCGTGGAGTTTTTTCATGAGCACGGCGTCACCACCTGCATGTTGAACCCGGTGCGCTGCACCCGCCAGGGCGCGCGCGAGATCAAGCCGCCGGACGAAGAGATCAGCCGCTATTATCTGGCCGCGCTGGACCGCACCGAGGAGCTATACCGGGAGACGGGCCGCCGCCTGGTGGTGGCCAATTTCGCCAATATCCTCATCTCGATTCTGGCTCCGCAGGCGCGCCGCCTGATGTGCGACATTTCGCCCTGCGGCGGGGGCCGCTGCTTCTTCGCGCTCTCAGCGAACGGCGATGTCTTCCCCTGCAGCGAGTTTATCGGCCTGCCAGCTTTCAGCGGGGGAAATTTATTTCAGGACAAGCTCGACGCCATCTTGAAAAGCGAACCTTTCAAGCTGGTCACCGGTCGCAAGGTGGAAGATATCGACCCCTGCAATCGCTGCGCCATCCGTCACTTCTGCGGCTCTCCCTGCCCGGCTGAAGCGTACGAGATGAACGGGGGAATGCAGCGCACGGGGGCCTTCTGCGAGCTGTATGAGGATCAGGCCCGCTATGCGATGCGGCTGATTGCCGACCAGCGCCAGGATGCCTTTCTGTGGCCCGATTGGGACCGCGACACCACGACAACGTTTGAGTGGAAGGCGGTGTAGGCCGCTGAGTGGGAGACCGTGCAGGTCGCGAAGCTCTGCGCTCCAGCGCCGTTTCCGCGCCCTGGGCAACCGCGGCGAAGAGGTGCGTCTGTTCGCCGCGGCCGCCGGGGCTTCCATGTTCCAGCTCGGCCGGCTTTAGTAAACTCGACCACAGAATGTTTTTTCTCAGTTGTGCGATTCGCCGCTCCCCTTCCGCGCTGCGCTTCCTGGCGCTGGCCGCAACCCTGGCCGCCGCTGCCGGCTCGCCGCTGGCGCGGGCCCAGGGCACGCACCTTTGGACCCAGTCGCGGCTCGGAGAGTTCGAGCAGGGCACGCCGCAGGGAGTTGCGCTGGGAAGCGACGGCACGCTGCGCGCAGGGCCGGAAGTGACCGAACTCGCGACCACGCCCTCTTCCTACGTCTGGTCGGCGGCGGTGGACAAAAGCGGCACGGCCTACCTGGGAACCGGCTCTCCGGCGACGGTGCTGCGCATCGAGAACCGGCCTGGGGCCGAGCCTTTTACACTCTTCAAAACCAGGGATGTGTCGGTGCAGGTGGTGCGGCTGGGGCCGGATGGGGCGCTCTACGCGGCGACGATTCCCAGCGGCAAGGTCTATCGGCTGAATCCCCAGGCCACCGTCACCGAGGACGACTCCGGGGTGAACGGCAAGGGCGCGGAGGTGGTCTTCGACGCGGGGGCGCTTGCCGGCGGAAGGACGAGCGCCGGAGGCTCCCCGAGCCAGGCGCATTACATCTGGGCGATGACCTTCGACGCCGCCGGACGGCTCTATATCGCCACGGGCGCGCCGGCCGCGATCTACCGTGTCGATGTTGCGAAAAAAGACGCCCGGCCGGAGCTGGTCTTCAAGAGCGACGAGGCGCACATTCGCTCCTTGGCCTGGGACGCGAAGGGCAACCTGATTGCCGGCTCGGCGGGCTCGGGGCTGGTCTATCGCATCCGTTTGGACGGGAATGGGCTGGACAGCGAAGGGCACGACGGCGAAGGGGCGCCCGGCAAGGGCTACGTGCTCTTCGACGCGCCGCTGAGCGAGGTCACCTCGGTTGCCGTGGGGGCCGATGGAACCATCTACGCGGCCTGCGTGGGCGAAAAGGGCCACAACCCGCTGCCGCCTTTAGCGTTGACCGGGACGGCCTCGATTACCATCAGCATCGTGCAGCCGGGGTCGCTGGAGGCGGCCAACCACAGCACGTCGGTGCCGGAGGGAAGCGAGATCTACGCGCTCGCCCCCGCAGTTGGAGACAGGCTCCAGGCGCCGCGCGAGCTTTGGACTTCAAAGGACGAGGTGGTGTACGCGCTGGCAGCGCGGCCGGATGGATTGATTGCGCTCACCGGCAACCGTGGGCGCGTCTTCAGGATCGCCGAGGACGGCAGCTTTGCCGACGTTGCCCACCTGGAGGCGCAGCAGGGATTGGCGCTGGCGGTCGAGCCGGGCGGGAGCGGCCAGCCTGAGAGTCTGCTGATCGGCACCGGCAACACGGGCAAGCTCGACCGGCTGGGCGCGGGCGGTGAAAAGCACGCATACGCAAGCGCCGTTCTGGACGCGGGCGCGCTGGCTCGCTTTGGCCGCGTCGAGGTTGAGCCCGGCTCGGCGCACTACCAGATTTTCACTCGCACGGGCAACGTGGATCAGCCGGTGCGGGGCCGGGACGACTGGGGTTGGTCCGACTGGCAGCCGCTTGAGAACGGCCGGGTGGCTTCGCCGCCGGGGCGCTTCCTGCAGTGGAAGGCAGAGCTCGATGCGGGCGGGCTGGTGGGCAGCGTGGGGGTGAACTACCTGAGCGTGAACGCCGCGCCGGTGGTGGACGAGGTGGTGGTGGCGCCCGGCGCACGGCTGAACGCGCAGAGCAGCTCAAGCCAGACGGAGACGGTCAGCATCAGCTTTCCCTCGTCCAGCCAGGAGGACGGAATCACGCTGGACGCGAGTTCTTCGGCCTCGGCGCTGACAGCCGCGAAGGACCGCACGGCTGTCACCGTCCGCTGGGCGGCGCACGACGAAAACGGCGACAGCCTGGTTTACTCGCTCTATCTGCGCGGCGACGGCGAAACCGTCTGGCGGCTGCTGAAGGGCGGGTTGACCGAGAAGGCGTACAGCTTCGACGCCGACCAGATTCCCGATGGGGGCTATCGGATCAAGGTCGTGGCCTCGGACGCGCCTTCGCATTCGCCGGGCGAGGCGCTGACCGGCGAAAAGGTGAGCGAGCGCTTTATGGTGGACACGACGCCGCCGGTAGTCTCGGCGCTCAAGGCGGCGCTCGAAGCAGCCGCCTGCGAGAAATCGCCCTGCGCCGGACGGATTCACGTGACCTTCGACGCCGAGGATGCGATTTCGCCGATCTCGCACGCCGAGTACTCGCTCGATGCGGGGCCGTGGCAGTATATCGACCCCGTGGGCGGGCTTTCCGATGCGCGGCGCGAACACTATGACATTTTCATTCCGGCGCAGGCCGGCGCTCAAGGCAGCGAGCAACTGATCGCCGTTCGCGTCTACGACCGGTATGACAATGTGGTCGTGGCCAAGACGGTGATGGCCGCCGGACAGAAGTAAGGAAAAAATGCGATTTGAATTGTATGTGGCGGCGCGGTACCTCAGGGCCAAGCGGAGGCAGGCCGTGGTGGGCGTGGTGACCACCATCTCGATTGTGGGCGTGGCGGCGGGCGTGGCGGCGCTGATCATCGCGCTGGCCATCACCAACGGGATGCGCCGCGACCTGCAGGACCGGCTGCTGGGAGCCTCGTCGCAGGTGGATCTGATGCGCGTTCAGGCCGACGGCATTCGCGACTGGCGGCCGCTGGTGGAAAGGCTGCGCCACGTTCCCCACGTCACCGCCGACGCTCCCGGGCTCTACGGGCAGGTGCTGGTTTCGCGCGGTCCACGCGCCGGTTTTGCGCTGATCAAGGGCATTATCCCGTCAGAAGAGCGCACGGTGAGCAATCTTCTCGATTCGATCACTTCCGGCTCGGCAAAAGACCTCAATCCGGACGCGCCCGACCGGATTTCGCGGCAATTTCCCGGCCAAGCCGCGATCAACGCGCCGTATCCTCCGCTGGTGCTGGGCAGCGACCTGGCGGAAACGATCGGGGCCGAGGTGGGCGATTCGGTGCTGGTGACCAGTCCGCAGGGCGAATTGACGCCGCTGGGCCTGGCGCCCAAGTACCAGCGCTTCCGCGTGGCCGGCATCTTCCACTCCGGTTTCTACCAGTACGACGCGGCCATGGCGTTCATGCGCCTGAGCGATGCGCAGAGCCTGTTCAGCGAGCCGGATCTGCTGTCGGTCGTCAGCTTCAAGGTGGACGACCTGGACCGCGCGCCGCAGATCGCGAAGACCATCGAGCAGGCCGCGGGCAAGGGCTACATGACCACCAACTGGATGGAACAGAATCGCGAGCTGTTCCGCGCGTTGAAGCTGGAACAGGTGGTCACGTTTATTGTGATCGCGCTGATCGTCATTGTGGCGGCGCTGAATATTCTCATCGCGCTGACCATGATGGTGATGGAAAAGACGCGCGATATTGCCGTGATGATGAGCTTTGGAGTCCAGCCGGGACAGGTGCGGCGCATCTTCCTGATGCAGGGGCTGCTGATCAGCATTGCGGGCACTGTGCTGGGTCTGGCGCTGGGCTACCTCGCCTCCTGGGCAGGAGGGTATTATCACTTCATTCACCTCTCGGCCTCGGTGTATTCGATCGACACGTTGCCCTTTGCGCCGCGCGCGATGGATGGCGTGATTGTCTCGGTGGTCTCGATCGGAATTTCACTGTTGGCGACGCTCTATCCGTCTTCGGCGGCCGCCCGCATTCTGCCCGCCGAGGCGCTGCGCTACGAATGACGGATTGCGCAGGCCGACTGGGACGTTTGCTTGAAAGGATTGGAATGTTTGGGCGTGCAGGGTGGGTTTTCTGGCAGTGAGGGACTCAAATCATTCTATAACTGATTGAAATAACAATAGTTACGTAACAAATCAAGAAAAGTACCCCCAAATGTACCCCCTATCAAGCAGGGCTTGGTGCTTTTTGTCCCAGATCAGCCCCGAATCCCCTCCTGTGCGCCGACGTACTTCGGAGATGCCAAATCTCCCGGCGCGAGTAGATCGGAACCCGACTACTGGCTCACAACGTCTATCGTTGACGAGTCGCGAGGAGCCGAAGTGTCGTAAGCGCGCTTCGCAGTCTTCAACACCTCATCATAGAGGTGCCGATAGTGCTTTTTGATGGCCAGTCGCTTTTTGCGGATTGCTTCGCCGGACGGTTTATCTGTACCACGATACCTTCCTATCGCATTGAGCAGCACACCTATTTTGTCGTAACCGTACTGGCCGGTTTTCAACCGAACGAATTCCGTCGCTTCGACCAGCCAACAATCCGCGAGGATCTTTGCTTTGTGACCGCTCATGCCAAACCTGCGGATATAAAAGCCGTACTCCATCGAGAACTCGGCGAGTTGCTTCGGAAGCTCTCGGTACTTGGAGGTATACGGAGGCAGATAGTCGGCAAATGGCCCTTGGAATACTTCTGATTCCAGCTTGGCACCGAATGCGGCAGCCTCAGTCGCCAGTTTGGCAACCCTCTCCATCTGCTCCAAATATGGATCGACCGCCCCTTTTGCTTCGCCTCTTCGTAAACCTTGAGCAGCACGAATAGAACCATCCGGTCTCCGCCATCGAGTTTCGCCAAGGGTCCCTCTTCTTTAAGCAGAGATTGAAAGGCCTTGGCAGTGAGTGCAGGAAGATCTTCGAGCAGGGGCAATGGGTTTCCTCGCAGACCGGACAAAAGTACAACCAGGGTTTCGTCCTTTTGAGTTTCTGCCTTCTAGCCTAAACTCCGGGAAGACTTTCAGAGGAGTTCAAATATGTCCAACATGATTCTCAGACTTCCGGCAGTGAAGACACGAACCGGACTCTCTCGTTCAACCCGGTTGTGGAAGCCGGCGCAATCCGGTCATTCGGTGTATTAGGGCCCCGTTTCAAGGTTGACGAAGCTTGGGAGGGTCTTCATGAGTAGAAATGCCAGGGTCTTACCAACCACCACTATCGACAGCATCGTTGAAAAACTCCCACTCAGCCCCGTACACACTTTCATCATCATCACTGCTGCCCTGGGATTCATGTTCGACTCCTTCGATACATATCGCGACCTCGCGATCGTCGATGGTAAGAGAGTGGAAAGTGACGCCATCATGGTCGGGATGCAGGCTCGGGCTAACTTCTTGGGGATGTTGTTGGGGTTACGCTTGGGGACCCATCACCAACAGGTATGGCCGCAAGGTCGGTTTTATCAGCACGATGCTGGGCTTGAGCTTGCTCAGCGGGCTTACGGTTTTCGCTCCCGGCATTGGACAGTTTTCGGTGTACCGGTTCACCACGGGAATGTGCCTGGGAGGCATGATTCCGGTCGATACGGCGCTGGTCTCCGAATACATGTCGGCCAAGTACCGCGGAAGATTCGTGGCTGTACTTACAGGTTCTGGCCGTTCGGGTTGCTGGCGGCGGCCATAGCCTCACTTACGTGGTTCCGACCACGGATGGCAATCATGTTTATCCTCGGAGTGGTGCCCGCGGCATTGTCGCTGTGGTGAGATGGAAAGTGCCGGAATCTCCGCGCTGGCTGGGGACGGAGGGACGAAAACAAGAAGCCGCCGCGGTTCTGAAACAATTGGGCGCCACCGATTCCGATGTTCGTGACCCCGGCCAACGAACCGATCGCGGAAAAGTGTCGGTCGGAGTGCTCTTAGCCAATTTACCGCAAGAGATTCATCCTTACGGCTGGCTACTATTTTTCGTATTTCGGCTACTAGGCTTTGTGTTATGGCTGCCTTCCATTTTGGCGGTGGTCTTCAAGCTGACCCTGATTAAGACATTCACTTATACGTTATTTGCGGCTATTTCCGCCATTTTGGGTCGAATGACTGCGTTCTACACGATGGAAAAGTTCGGCAGAAAACAACTGTTCTATGTCGGGTTCGGGTTCGGTGGCGTCGCCGCATTGTGTTTTCAACTGATACAGATCCGGCGTACCTAGTCTGGGGATCTTTGGTAAGCTCATTCGCTTGGCGGTTGTGGATTATCCTTTGGGACTGCCACTTGCAGTGCAGGAATTAGATTTTGTGAGAGAAGGAATGAAAAGGCAAGACAAAAGAAAAATGCAGGACTTCGAGCTGAAATAAGTCAAGGGAAAATTTCGGTATGTGGGGTGAGGCAAGAGTGTACCTCTCGCTCCTGGATGTTCTATGTATCTGTTCGTTCGCGTTGCCGGGCCGGTACTCCATGCCGCCTTCGCTTCCCGGGGCAAACGGTCGGTCAGAACATGACGGGGGAAATTTAGTCGAAAGTATCTGGTATTGCGAGCTGAACTAGTGGCATATTTGTTTGGACGCTGTGGCGGATTCGAGCCGCTTTTGCCTGTATGTTGTCTGTCTTTCGGTCGGTCAAATCTATATCAGACATCCCGAAGGCTCAGATAAGGTCCCTTTTTTCCTATCGGTACGAACATGACTCCTTTCATGCGAAAGGCGTCGTGGGGGATGGCCAGCGCTTAAAGATTGAGGCTCGTTCGGTTTCTGTGCGAGTTCCTTTTGACTTCTCGGACTTGAAGCACGCTCGACTTGCGAGACTTGTCAAGCACGATCAGAGTCGCGAGCTTTTCCCAATTCCCTAGTCACATACAGCATTTAGTTGCAAAGGTGCGACTTCTGGGTTGCGGCTCACTGCTGGTCCTTTCCCTCTCATTGATGTCTCTTTCGGGAGTCGCACTTGATAGTCTCGAGATTCGTCTCAATTGATCAGCTCAAGAGGTGCCATAATTCCGTGCGACACACTGACAGTGGCTTCCTTACATGAAGCGTAACTTGAGTGGCAGGCTCCTCTAGCCTTTCCTTTGACGATCTTGATTTTCGCACCGAATGAAGTGACCACTAGACCGCCGACTTATGTCCAATTGCAACCGGGACATTGGATTTTGGAATTGACTCTAAATGAATGAAAAACACACATTCTTGGCAGACCGAAAACTTTATTAGTCAGGCACAATATGCAGGTAGGGACCGCATGTCATGCTGTTGAATTGCAGCGATCATCTCGACTTGAGAACCGGGATTGCTTGCATCTTGGATGTGACTGCAGAAATGCACACCTGCAGGCTTAAGCCCACACCTTCATTTGAGGCTTGCTAGTCAGCATCTGTTCGACTGTGCTCCATATCGTCTGCAAGAACAACACTAACAATCTCACCGACACTTGACGGTATCTGCTGTGCCCCTACAGAGGATTCCGTATCGATTTGGAATTTGAGCTGACCGCCAGTTCGCAGAATTGAAATAAGAGACGGCTGACCGCAAAATCCTGTCGTCTCGGGGGGATTGTAGCGGTGTATGCATCTGTGCTCTAGAGGTTCATCCCCACCAGGATCACCTGCGTCAAAAGCACGTGCATAAAAGCACCCCCATCACCTGCTTTAAGCGCCATCATATCAACGTCAATCATTCAAATAACCAGCTCAAGGGTACCTACTGTTCCTGGCCCCTGGGGGTGTTCGTGACCGGCAGACCGTTGTTTTAACGCCTCACCCGTCAGATAGGTGCTTTGACCTCGCCCCTGACCTGTTGGTGATAGTGATATTATCTTGTGCTTCGTGACGAAATCGTAGAGGCTCAGGAACCAGGCGCATTGATACTCTAATGCTGTGAAAAGCAGTTTTCGTGTCGTTCTTCTGTTTCCTGGCAAGCTTCGGAAGTTTATGTACGAGTTGTGTTACGCTCGGGACTGAAGTTTCGTCTCATGACGGTGCAATAAATAGAAATTGGGAATTGCTTCTTCGTTTCGCATTCGCATGCGGGAAGCTCTTTGCTGGAATTTCAGGACTAGGTTCTCCGTGCAGAGATTCCTGGGACAATGATCCTGATTTCAGACGATCTCAAGTCTAAGCTTAAGGGGAGGCTAGCGGGAAGGTTAAACACTTGGTACCTAAAACGTGTTCCCGGCTCTCGAGCCTTTTATGAGGCTTTGCTCGAGAGTTTGTTTTCGTACTGATGCGGGACGTTGAACTCTGGAACCACGAAAGGGTCGAAATACGCAGTTTCCAACACGCTTTCTGTTGTTGGATGGATCAAGCCCTGTTTCAACGGTTCGCTCTGGGCTACTTGTCAAGTGACGGCTGCTCGCTGTGCGCGTCCTGCAGGAACAGGGATTGTTCATGCAACGTATGGGATGGGAAACATGGAAAACGTGGGAGACCCAATCATGGCTGATTGCCTCACTGTGAGGTGTAGGTTGTGGAGGCGTGGTTCGCCAAAAAGTGAGGTCGGTGAAATGCCTCACTGATCGGACTCGGACAGGCGGAATTTCGACGTCCAACGAGCGAGGCGTTTGAGTGTGTAATATGACGTTGCAGCCCTTTGGAAAGAGAAATTGACTGTCGCATGGAAATGAGAAACATCTGGTGATCCCACCAGAGTAAGCAGCCGGACACCAGGGGTTTGTCATGCTGGTCGGTCAGTGTGGACTGTGAAGGGTCAGGCCTAGAGCTTGAGCTAGACCCTGGCTGCGTTCGGGAGACGGGAGAATGATCCAGCGCAGTGGTCTGCCGTGGTGAGCGCGAAGGCACCAAAAAGACTTGGGTAGTACCGCATCTGTGGGAGAGCTAGCTTGGAAGGGCAACCGCGAATTTCGGGGGAGAAAAGAGGTCAATTCCGTAGCGGAGACCTCTGAGAGAGCCGTCAGATCACAGGACCGGGACACATGGACTTTGACGCGCGCGGTCGTCGTCTTGTACTCTCGGGCCTGGATATAGGTAAGCGCAGGCCGCATGGTTGGTATAGAAGCTTCATTATATACCTGCGCAGTAAGCCAAAAGGAAGTTCAGAGGCATCGTGCACTGGAGCTCAGTGAGGCACAGCGACCACCGCCCGTATACTAATGCTGGGGACTGGGGACATGGGACTGGGGACTGGGGACGAAGTATGCAGCGACAGCGGCAGCGGCAGCGGCAGTGATGCGGTGATGCAGTGATGCTGTGATGCTGTGATGCTGTGGTCTGGATAGTGACAGGAGGAGCAGGCCCCCCTGGAAAGGTAGGTACTCGTACTGTACTGGAGAAGAGAAGGCGAACTCGCTTATTGCTGGGAGTACCTCGCCTCGCCCTCGCCTCGCCTGCACCTGCACTTGCACTTGCACTTGCACTCGCACCTGAACTTGCACTTGCACTTGCCGACCTCCCAAATCCCAATCGTCACAACGGAAGAGGACACTACTGTAATCGCATGGTTGCTTGGAAGCATAGCGTATGCTGCTGGCCGCTGCAACGCTGCCTCGTCTTTGTTTCTATCGGAGCAAGTGCAGGGTGCAGCGATCACAGGTCAGGCGTCCCTCTCCACTCCACTCCACCCCTCCCTCGGAGGATTTCTGACAAGCCTCATGCTGCCGGAGCTGGAGCTCGAGTCAGGATGATGACTTTTCGATGCAAAATACGACCGGATGCCTTGCCGGCCACGGCGAGGGCAAGATTCCCAGCAACTCCTGAGAGACAAATGGCGTACAGATAATCACCGAACGCCACCAGGTCAGAACCAGTTCACCGTTAGGCGGCTACCATGCGGCCCCAGCTGGGTACACTCAACGAACGACCATTACCGAAGCTATGGCTATTTTTATCGTCCATCAATCTCATCACACCTAATCACATCTTCGGCGTTTCATAAATGAGCAGCTCCCTCCGAACGTGGCCGTCAACCATTCTGTGATTGAAAGGGCAACCAGACCTCGTCCCAGCTCTCGAGAAGAGGCACGGTGGTTAAAGAATCAGGTTTCGGGAGAGCTGGATCCGCACTCACCCGTAGATCTACAATTGGCCTTGATCGCAGCAAGATCTTCGCATCAGGTACGAATGCCTTGGGAAAGCACTTTGGGCCGCCATGCACAGAAGGCGAAAATGGATTGGCGGAAGAAATTCCAAACATAATGCTCAGCGGCAGGTTGTGCGGCGCATGACTGCTCTAATATAAATCCAAGTTGAGAATGGCGGTTGAAGTCAAGAAGGAATACTCCATCCGATGCTGCAATGCATTCCGCGACGCCATCATCTAATCCAGGCCCATGAGGAATAATATTGGGGATCGGAGGATTCTGAAACTGACTCGTGCCGATCTCTGGACTTCCAGTCTGGAATCCCAATCGGGGGCGTTTTACTCCTCGTAAGACGGACCTGCAAGATGAGCTGCAGGTGAACGCTACGCACCTAAAGCCATGGCTCGAGCCGAGCACGAACACCCGAAGTCGTATGGGCATGGATGCGGAGATCATTTTATTCTTATTCCGGGCATTCAAATTTGAGGGAGAAGCTGCTAATCTCAGAGCATAGACGCGTCAGGAAACCGAGAATTGCTTTGTGTAAGAAGAAATGCGGTGTCTGGAGCGATTCCAGTAGGTGAGCACCTCGAACTTGGGTGGCATATGGAGCATCTATGTGCCAGGGCCCTCCGACATCATTCTGCAGTTTGTTCCTGTGCAGTTCGCCCCTAATGCAGTGTCGGGGCATGGGTCCAACATGGGGTTCTCGTGGAGGGGGTGGACTCCTGGGATTTAGCTACCTGACTCCGGATGGTGCATTTCAACAACCCTGCTGGTGGCAGTTCTTCAAGTTCGGACAAGGAATTTTTCAAGCCAAAAGGGAGCAATTCTTGCAGGGCTAGAGATTGTTGTTGAAGAGGTCTCGGTTTCACACGGATGAAGCCCCAGCCAAAGGAAAAGGACTCGTAGCGTGTTCAAGGCTGCTCGCTCATCACTTCTAGCTCAAGCCACGGCCAACAGCCCACGGGCGAGGCATTTGTACGAAGGCAGGAAGGAGGGCAGATAGCATTCGTGGACGAGCACGGTGGAGCGACGCTCGAAGCCTCGCTTTCACTTTGTTCTGCTGATGGCCGCCCTGGGCTGACCTATTGGCTGAGAGCTGGTACCAAAGCTCAAAGCGAGGCAAAATGTGTTCGTGCAGCTCTCCGCATCCGCCTGCAGGTTGGTGCAGCAGGTCCAGGACCATTTTGCAGTCAGTGCCTTGCACTCACAACTTGAATTTGGAAAGGGAACGGTTCCGACAAAACGAGTTCTCCCTGCAGGCTGCGGATATACTACTGCAAAGCGATACACTTGCCAGTGACCAGATCAAGCATGTAATCTATGCAGGGCATGCATGGCATCAACGTGAGCGCGGGAGAAGCACCACCAATTTAGCTACGACTAGTAACCTCTGGCGCCCTAGGTGCCGTCCAGTACTGTACGTGATTGATTACAGGGCGTCCATGGCCGACACCAGCCAACCTCGTCACCTCGCAGTCCTTTTCATCTCAACTCTGGCTGTTTTCATATCAATGCTGTCACTGCTCTAACCAAGAGGATCGTTCCTCTGCGTCCTTCCCTCAGCCTGGCCTGGAGCTGAGAACGCGCTTATGACCGCGCTGAGATTGCGGCGGCACTGGTGCCTGAGCTGGGTTTCCACCAGGCGTAGGCGCAATCTCCAGGCTGGCTAACGGTCGTGCTTGCACCGAACGAGTTAGGGGCGAGTGTTCGGGGCACAGAGGAAGAGTGCTGGGGATAGCTGGGACTGTGGGAAGGTGAAAAGGCCCAAAGCAGCAAATTGTCGCCAATTAGCAGACGGCCCTTCCCTGGGATTATTCTTACTCGTCACCACCAGCTGCAGGCCGTTCCATCAGGCTGTTTCCAGCGCCAGCCCCAGCGTCGCCCGGTACCCATAATATAACGTGATACACAAGGGTCCGAGTCTCTACGCATGGTCTCCCGCCTTCCGCGTTGGCCCACTCCACCCCTTCCTTGACCCCCCCCAGCGGGCCACCATGGCCCTGTCTCCACGACACAGTTCCTTGGGAGAGCCCGCTCGGCCTGGCAGACCAGCCGTGGCCCATGGCAGGATTTATCTTAGCACATGCTGGCCCCGGTACCTTGGCTGCAGCAACCACCGCCTGCAGCCTCCAAAGCACCCCAGCTCT
>CAWBHO010000012.1:0-3637 GCA_963788415.1 uncultured Acidobacteriaceae bacterium
TAGAGCGGCACGCCGGGGACGCGGTTGCCGCATAATTGGGTACGGCGAACTGGATGGTCTGTGCAGGGTTCGATGCCTGAAAGACGCCCCCTTGCTGGCAGCTTGGAGGATTGGCTGGGTCACATGCCTGATAGGAATCATTGGGAACTTGCGCGCCGTATTGCTGGCTCAACACGCTGAAGGGCAGGCCGGAATGAAGGAACGCGGTCTGGGAAAAAGTCCAGCCGCCAAGGACCTGACGCAAGATCGGATTGCCGGAGTGAAACGGCACCTGATATACCCGAACGCGGAAATATTGTGCCGCACATCGTAGTCGGCAGAACTCCATGGAATGTCGCAGATCCTTCGACAGATGGGTCCAGAGAGCGCGGGTCAATGGTCGAATCCCTTCGGGGAGGCGTGGCCCTCCAAAGCGGCGGATTTTGTCAGGTCGGCGAACGCGGCAGGCGCGCCCAGCGTGGCTGCGGCTTTCAGATAGTCGTCGGGCGAGAGAATGAGCTGGGTTCCGCGCGCCCCGGCCGAAACACTGATCGTGTCAAAGAGAATGGCCGTTTCATCGACGAAAACGGGGTAGGATTTTTTGGCGCCGAAGACCGTGACGCCGCCGCGGATGTAGCCGGTGAGCGGCTGCACCTCCTTGAGCGGGACCATCTCGGCTTTGCGCAGGCCGGCAACGCGGGCCAGCTTCTTGAAATCCAGCTCCGCGTCGCCGGGAATGACGGCGAAGACGTAGCTTCCCGCTCCGCCGGTCGTCAGCAGGGTTTTGAAGACCTGCTCGGCCGGCATGCCGACTTTTTTGGCCACGGCGATGGCGGAAAGATCGTTGGGATCGACCTCGTACTCCCGCAGCGCAAAATCGATGCCCAGGGATTCGAGAAGGCGTGCGCCGTTCGTCTTCATCGCGTGGGCCTTCCCGGTTCAAACGAGGCCACGCGGCCGGCGCGCAGGGTGAGCACCCAGTCGGCGATGGGAGCGGCCGTCTCCCGCTGGTGGGTGGTCAGGACAATGGTGCGATCGGCCTGGCGGAAACCGGCCAGCAGCTCGACCATCTGGCGCGCGCTCTCGACGTCCATGTTGGAAAAAGGCTCGTCGAGCAGCAGAAGCTCAGGCACCGAGAGCAGCACGCGGGCCAGCGAGGTGCGCTGGCGCATTCCCTGCGAATAGTGGCCCAGCGGGCGGTCCAGCTTCGGGTCCAGGCCCACCTGGCGCAGAGCATCGGCCGGCTCCAGGCAGTCGCGGCCGGGGTAGAGGCTGCGGAAGTAGCGCAGGTTCTCTTCTCCCGTCAGTTCGTCGTAGAGCATCGGGGCGTGGCTCATGTAGCCGATGCGGTCGCGGGCCTCGTGCGGCTCCAGACCGCCGGTTTGGGCCGTGCCGAAAACCCTCACCGTTCCGAAGCTGGGCCGCAGGAGTCCGGCCAGAATGCGCAGCAGGGTGGACTTGCCCGCGCCGTTTTCGCCCAGCAACACGTAACACTTTCCAGGCTCAAGATCGACCGAAACCTGGCGCAACGCCGCAAAGGCGCCAAAGAGCTTGGAAACTTTGTCGAGTCTGGCAGAGATTGGCCGGGCTAAAACCGGGGAACGTGCAACCTCGGTGGCGGGAACGGTCATGTGCGCGTCAGTTGGCCGCGGTTGAAGCCGCCGCGGCCGGATTCGAGGGTACGGCGGCAGCGGCGCGGGAGCCGGAAGTGGACTGCGCGGGCATTGAGCCGGGTTTCGAGCCGGGCTGCGCGGGGGCATACTTGCTGGCGCACTTGGCCTGCAAAACCGTGGCGTGAAGGACTCCATCGCGGCCATACGTGCCTTCGGCCAGTGCCTGGGCGTCGTCCTTGAAGGTGTCTGGAGGCGGTTCGGTGCCCTGGTAGCTCACCCTGAGCAGCCGGCCCGTGGCGGCCTTGGGCGAGTGGCTCTCAAACTCGTTCATCACAAAGGTCACGTGGGTGCCATCCTGCTCAATCGAGCCGGGCTTGACGAAGCCCTCGACGCGCAGATTGCTGTGGTAGGCCTTGTTGCCTAACCCGCTCAGCTCGGCGATGGTCACGTAATAGCTCTTGTTGGCTCCGTAGCCCGAGTAGGCCAGCCACACAATGGTGCCCACAATAATGGAGGCCGCGATTCCGATCCGGACGGTACTGGAGGATTTTTTCATAGTCAACTTTTACGATACGAGCCGGACGAGGAAGGGTCAACAGTCCGGCCAAACATTCGTGATCTAAATCACATTTTTGGGAGTTCCTGAAATGCCCTTTGCCGTCCAGGGATTCCCACGGAGGCTGAAGCAATGCACGGATACAGCCAGAGTCAGCCGAGAGCGTTCAGGCGGAAATGTGTTGGAGCTGTTCGAGCCGGGGAAGCGCATGAATCGCCTCTCCAGCCTTCTGCTCGGCAATGCGCAACTCGTAGAGATTTTGCAAGTTGAGCCAGAACTGGGCGCTGGTGCCGAAAAAATGAGCCAAACGCAGGGCCGTATCCCCGGTGATCGCGCGCTGGCCGTTCAAAATCGCGGTGATGCGGTTGGGAGGCACACCGAGTTTGCGAGCCAGTTCCGAGGCGCTCATTCCCAGTTCGCTCAGTTCCTCGGCCAGGTGTTCGCCGGGATGAATCGCGGGGATGGTCATGGGCTTCTCCCTAGTGGTAATCGACAATCTCGACGTTTCGTGGACCCGGCTCCGTCTCGGGCCACTCGAAACAGATTCTCCACTGGTCGTTGATGCGTATGCTGTACTGCCCCTTGCGGCTTCCGGCCAGCGCTTCCAAACGATTACCGGGCAGTGCGGCAAGATCCTGGAGCGTTGCTGCCGCATCCAGCCGGTCGAGCTTCAAGCGAGCCGGCCTTTCGATGCCTTCAAAGGCCTTGACGCGCGCGCCAGCAGCGAAGTCCCTGGTGCGCTTGTCTCGATAGCCTGCAATCACTCTTCAGCCTACTCTCCGTTACGCGTTACGTCAAGAGTAATTAAGCTCATCCGGCTCACCGTGCTTCCTCCAGCGTCTCGGCCGCCCGCGTGATCGCCTCGGTCAGCACCGCCAACTGCTGCGCGGCGAGCGGTTGATTTTTGGCGTCGATGGCCTCGCTGACGCCGGGAATCACCACCGCCGCGTAGCCGGTGTACTCGCCGGGGGCATAGACGGTGTGCCGGAACCAGGGACGCCCGGGCAGGCCGGCCGCTGAGAGAAAATCGCTTTCGGTCTGGCGCAGGGCCTGATTCAGCGGGGCCAAATCGAGCGGAGCAGGCCGGCCAGAGGCGGCGATTTCCAGCCGGGAAACCCGCTCGACCGCGGCGGAAAACCGGGCATTGGCAGCTTCGGCGGCGGAAAAATCGAGAGAAACTCCCTGATCGTGCGCCTTCTGTTTGGCGGCATCAAGATAGGAACCGATCGCGCGGGCGTAATCGGCATAATCGTACGGCAGCACCTCGGCGTCGGCCATGCGCAGCGCTTCAAGGCCGAAGACGCGGGCCATCTGTTGCAAATAAAGGAAGTGCGGGTCGGCGTTCTGGACAAACCAGGCGTAGTTGTCGAACACGGAGTGATAAACGCCGTACGGGCCTTCGGAGCCGATGTCGGTCGAGGGCACGCCGGCGTGCTGGAAAAAAGGCGTGAAATCGGAGCCGGAGCCCAGTTCGCCCACCTCGACCTGC
>CAWBHO010000013.1:0-6807 GCA_963788415.1 uncultured Acidobacteriaceae bacterium
TTGTTGAGCGCGGGAACCAGCTGCGGATTGTACTTCAGCGCCTCCCGAAACGACTTCTGCGCCCCACCCAGATCGTGCAGCTTGATCTGGGCAATGCCCAGCTTGTTATAGAGCATCGGTACCCGAGGGGAGAAATGAAGCGCCTCCCGGTATTCGTAAGCGGCCCACTCGTAGTTGCCGCGAATGCTCTCCAGATCCCCTTTTTCTTCCGCCATTTTGGCTTTTTGCAGCTTGTCCGCACCGGGATTGAGCGCTCCGGGGATGGGATTTGCCTTTCCGTAGGGAGCCGCGCACATTAACAGGCTTGCCGCCGCAAGGGTCATCATCAGTTTTCTCATCGGTTCCACCTCTCTCGCGCGGGGAACTCGCGGCCGCCGGTTCTTTCATCGGCTGACTCTCGCGCATCTACCCCTGCGTCGATCTCATTCAAGACCCCCTGCGCTGTGCCCGCAACGCTATACCTGTTAACTGCCTGTTTTGCAGAGCTTCATTTCAACTTGCCGCAACCGAAGGGCCTTTTGAAATGCTCTTGCAGGGTGGAGGCGCGGGTTTCAACTGTAGGGTACGCGCTTTAGCCCGTGTATAAACACTGCAAAATCAGAGGCGCTTTAGCCAATGAGGTCACAACCCGGGACACTCAATCGATTTTCAACAAGCACCTGGCTCGCCCGCCCGCCACTGCTTGCGATTGCAGGAAATGAGGAGAAAAGCGGAGGCTCAGTGAGGTTACCCGCCGTTACCCCTCCAATTTTCCTTCCGCCTTCACCGTTAAACACTGGCAAAAACCTCAGGGCAAGCTAGCATTACAATCAGTCCGGAGACGGGGATGATGGCGCATGAAGGCTCAGAGCCGGCCGATCTCGAAGCGCAGCGCAGGGAACTGGAGGCGGTGCTGCGCTCAGACCACTTTTCGCGTGCGCCCATGCTCGCCCATCTGCTGACTTACCTGTGCGAGAAGCTGCTCGCCGGCAAGGCCCACCAAGTCAAGGAGTATTCCATCGGAGTGGAACTCTTCCATCGCGGAGATGGCTTCGATCCGAACTCCGACTCCATCGTGAGGGTTGAAGCCAACCGGCTGCGCAAGCGGCTGGCCGCCTACTATGCCGGCGACGGAGCCGCCCACCGGCTGCGGATCACCATTCCCCTGGGGCAATATGTTCCCCAATTCACGACTGTTGCCGCTCCCGGCGAGGGAAAAAATTCGCCAACCAACGCCAATTCTTCCGCGGCAGCCCAGCCCCGCGTCGAGAGCGCGGCCGTCCCGAGGGCTAAATGGGGAATCGATCTCTCCGGCCGGGGAATCTGGTGGGGGATTGCCGCCCTGGGACTTCTGCTCCTTGGTCCGGTTTATGCGGTCTTGATCTTCCGGCAGATGAAGCAGCCCTCCCAGGCGGAGGTCTCGAATCAGGCCGCTTCTCCGCTTTTCGAGTCGCAGTTCGGCCCGCCCGTAGGAGAAGAAGTCCGCATCCTGGCTGGCTCAAGTCGCGGCTTTGTCGACAACGCGGACAAATTGTGGAAGGCCGATGCTTGGTTTGAAGGCGGCACAGCCGTGAAAGGCTCAGTGGAGCAGATCTTGCGCACCCAGAACCCGGTCTTCTATCGCACCAGCCGTCAGGGGCAATTCAGTTACGCAATCCCCCTGAAGAAGGGCGTCTACGAACTGCGCCTGCACTTTGCCGAAACCGTCTATGGCCTGGATGCCACGGGAGCCGGCGGCGAAGGCCGGCGCATCATGACCGTAGGCGCCAACGGCCGGACGTTGCTTTCGCGCTTCGACATTGTGGCCGATGCCGGAGCCAGCCTCACCGCCGACGTCAAGGTCTTCCCAGGTATTACGCCGGCCGCCGACGGGCTCTTGCATCTCGACTTTACCGGGGAGGACGGAAAACAGGCCACTCTCTCGGCCATCGAGATCGTTCCCGGATTTCGCACCCACATGCGGCCCGTGCGCATCCTCGCCCGTCCGACGCCCTACTACTCCAACGACAGCCACTGGTGGAGTCCCGACGATTACTTCGAGGGCGGCCAGTGGGCCTCCTACACCACCCCGGTGCGGGGCACCGACGACCCCGAGCTTTACGAAACCGAGCGCTGGGGCAACTTCTCCTACGCCATTCCGGTCTCGCCCGGCAGTTACTCGCTCACCCTGCTCTTCGCCGCGCGCCACGCAGACTGGGACCAGCCTTCATCTCCATCGGCGGACGACCGGGCTCCGGTCGCCCATGTCTTCAATCTGTTCTGCAATGGAGTGGCGCTGCTGAAGAACTTCAACCTGGCCGAAGAGGCGCGCGGAACCGACGTGGTGAAGCGCCGGTTTACGGGCTTGGAACCCAACGCGCAGGGCAAATTGCTTCTCAGCTTCGTTCCGGTCGACGGCTATGCGACCGTGACCGGCATCGAAGTGATTCCCGAGTAGCCCCGCGCTGCGGCGGCGGCTCCCGTCCACGGTCTTTTTAAGCCCCGTCCTCGCGGAACAGCGGATGCGGAATCAGGCGGCGGTAATCCTCCTGCGTAGCGCCGTCCAGGCAGGCTTCGATAATCCGCCTGCCCAGCGGGTCCAGCTCCGGAACGAGAAATTGCTTCAATTCCCTGGCAAAGAACTCGCGCCACTGCCGCGCGCCTTCCTGATAGACCTCGATGCCACCCTGCAACTGCTCCTCGACCTGCAGAAAGACGCGCGGGATCATCGAGCCCTCGATGCGCAACTGGGTTGGAATGTAGCCCAGCAGCGGGCAGATCGCCTCGTTCAACTGGTTGCGGGAAAACTTGGCGCTGCCCCGCCGGGCCAGGTATTCGCGGGCCATCCACTCGGCCATGAAGCCCACCTTCCAGGCACCGATATGCTGGTTGGGGATGAGCACATAGCGGGTCTCCGGGGTGTCCACAATCTGCTTGAGCAGCAGGTTGGCCTGGGTGACGCGCAGCCCGGTGGCAAAAGCCCAATAGGAGCCCACGCCCTCTGACAGCATCTCCGTGCTCTTCTGCGTCTGGATGCTGGGGTTCGCGTGGCCGCGCGGAGCCGCCAGCCGCCACAGCCAGGCCAGCGCCGGCGAGAGCACATGCATCATCGCCAAAATGCCGTAGAGCTGGCTCTCCTTGTGCGTCGGCGGACAGCGCACGCCAAAGCTGCGCACGGCCACGCGCTGCGGTCCGTCCAGAATGTCCTCGATCATCCGCCGGGGCAGAATCACCCGCGGATTGGGGCATGGCTTGCCCGGCGCGTCCTCCACGTGCTCCCAGGTCAGGCAGGTTCCGCCGGGAACAATGTAGTGGTTCAGAAAAATCAGCGGCTCCGGCGGCTCAATGCACAACCGCTCCAGGTTGGGCGCCGTGCCATAGCTGTGAATGTGGTCCACGCGCACAAACCAGCCATTTTCGGCGTCGGCCACGGTCAGCCGCCCGCTGGCGTTCTGGTACTTGGGGTGCGCGCAGGCCATGTCGTCGGCAATCGGCCGCAGGTGGCAGGCCTCGGGAAGGTTCAGCGTCCGCACTTCCCTGGTCACTACGTTGCGTCCCAGCAGCAGCCGTCCATCCTCCATGCGGTGGATGTGCTCGGTCATCTCGCTCTTGCCGCCGCCCGATGCGCCCTCGTGCATCAGGATCAACTGGTTGTCATAGGGGGTCACCACGGCCACCGCGGCGCAGTGGTTGGTCGTCCATCCCTCGTGTTCGCCCCGGTCCAGCAACATCGAGTAGACGCCTTTCTTGGCGCTCGGTCCCGGATAGAGGTTGTAGGCGAAAATCTCCTGATGCGTCTCCTGGCGGTCGTGCACCACCACCTGACGGCCGGCGAAATGAGTGTGCCGGAAGGGCGGCGCCACAAACAGGACTCCGCCGGTGACGCGAAAATCGGCCGGAACCTGGTTGCGCGGAATCATGCCCTGCAAATCGGCCAGCATGGCGGCAAAAAACGCCGCCTGCCGCGGCGCAATCAGCAGCGATCCATAGCCCAGCGCGTCGCTGCCTGCGTAAAACGGCACCACCACCAGCTCCTGCGTCTTGAGCCAATCGAGCGTCTCCTGGCGTGTCTTGTCGAAGGGCTCTCCGAACCTCTCTTCATACCGGGGCTTGTCGGTGGGCAGGGTGTCGCCGATGACCATCGCATCCGGATCGCGCCGCCGCATCGAGGGATCGGGAAAGTTGATGGCCAGGCCATTGCGCGCCTTGGTGATGATCGCCTCGGTCACGCGCCCTTCGCCGGGGATCTGAAACACCGCCTCATACTGCCCGTGGTCCTCGCGATTGCCCATCGTCCAGTCGGTTTCGCCCGTCACCCGGCCCAGCGCCCAATCCATCAACTGCTCGCGGGTCTCCGGAGACTGCATCAAAGGCGCCGCGCTCAGCACCTCGCAAACATGGGTGGGCAGCTCAAGCTCGGTCCAGGCAACTTGAAAATCGACAACAGTGCTCTTGGCAACTTCGGTGGCCATGTGTTCTCGCTTTCTGGGAAGAGGGCGCCCTCTCTCTCGCGCTGTTGAGCGACAAAACCCCTACAATTTTTATCTCACAGATCGGCACATTTGGCAGTGCGGCTCATCACAGAACTGGGAATCGTTCTCGAATCAGCTTGATTGCCTCTTCCGCCGTTTTGACCTGCCCCTCCAGTTGCGCGTCTTCTGCGGCCCGCAACATCTGCTTGAACTCCGCTCCAGGCTTGTACCCGGCCTCAATCAGCTCGCGGCCGGTCACCAGCAGGCGGGGGCGCACCGTTTCGGCCGGCATCGACTCGTAGCGCTCACGCACAAATTCCCAGTGCTCCAGATTGCTGCTCGCCGCTACGCAATCCATGCGGTGCAGCGCCAAATGCTGGTCGAAATGTTCGAGCCGGAAAAACCGCTTCAGCGTCGAGGATTTCATGCGCGCCGCGTCGCCGAAACGCATATGATTTTCTACTAAAGCCAGCGTCTGCCGGGTTTCGTCATTTGAAAAGCGAAAGCGCCGGCAAATCTCCGCGCTGATGGCCACGCCCACCTCCACGTGTCCGTTGAAGCGGATGCGGTCGGCCCGCGTGAAGGTCGGCGGCTTGCCCACATCGTGCAGCAGCGCGCCCCAGGCGAGGGTCAGCGGGCAGCCGGCTTCGAGTTGCGCCAGCAGCCCCAGCGTGTGCATCCACACGTCGCCCTCGGGATGGAATTGCGGCGGCTGTTCCACGCCTTTCATGCGCGCCACCTCGGGCAGCACCTCGCTCAGCAAGCCGGTCTCGTCCAGCAGCTCGAAGGCCCGCCGCGCAGCTCCTTCGGTGAGCATTTTGGTCAGCTCGTCGCGCACCCGCTCCCGGCTGACGGCGGCGATTCCCGGGGCCAGCCGGCGAGTTGCCGCAGCCGTCGCCGCCTCCAGCTCAAAGCCGAAGCGCGCCGCAAAGCGCACCCCGCGCAGCATCCGCAGCCGGTCTTCCTCGAAGCGGAGATACGCCCTTCCGATGGCGCGCACCACGCCCGCATCGAGGTCCGCCAAACCGCCCACATGGTCGATCACCGCCGCGCGAAGATTTCCCGACAGAAAATTGCGTTCGAGAAGATTTTCCTGATGCGGATTCCGCCGGCGCGTATTTTCCTGATGCAAACTCTTCGAGCGCAGATTCGGATCAAGGAGATTTTCCTGGGATGGCACCGTATCAGGGCACGGCAGCCCAGGTACCGAAGAAGCTTGTTCACCCGCGGGCACTGTGTCAGGGCACGACTTCAGTCGTGCCGCAAATCCCGCAAAATGAAGGCTGGGCTTTAGCCCCTGAGGGAAAAGCCGCGCCGGGTCCAGCAACAGACCGTTGATGGTGAAATCGCGCCGCCGCACATCCTCTTCGGCGCTGGTGGTATAGCGCACCGCGTCGGGATGACGCCCATCGGAATACGCGCCATCTGAGCGGAAGGTCGCCACCTCGGTTGTTGTATAACTTTCCTCATTGCCATCCGCGACCAGCACCACGCCGAAGTGCGCGCCCACGGCGAAGGTGCGCGGAAACAGCCCGAGCACCACGTCCGGCGTCGCCGAAGTCGCCACATCGTAGTCCTTCGGCACGCGGCCCAGCAGCAGGTCGCGCACGCATCCCCCGGCCAGATAGGCTTCATAGCCGGCCGCGCGCAGTTCCGCCACAATCCGCACAGCCGCATCGAATTGGAGAGTCGCCGGAAACATCGCTGCTTCCATTGTCGCCCTTCGAGCGCCGGCTTGCGAACCTCGATGCGACCGGGCGGCTGCAGGCCGATGATGATATCGGTTTATGCTATCATTTCAATTGTGCGTAAGGACCGGAACGGCTATGATTTCCTTACCATGAACAAGGCGCAACAGGCTACGCTCAACGCTCTCTTCGATCGTCCAACCAGGGCGGACATTCGCTGGTCAGCGATTGAATCGCTGATGCGGGCGTTGGGAGGCGAGGTAACAGAGCGCGCAGGGAGTCGGGTGGCGGCAAGACTGAACGGCGTTACCGCCGTCTTCCATCGTCCGCATCCCCGCCCTGAAACCAAAAAAGGCGCAGTCGATGCGGTGCGCCAGTTTCTCATCAACGCGGGAGTGAAGCCATGATGGAATACAAGGGCTATGCTGCCGGAGCGATCGATTTCGATCCGGAGGAGAAGACATTTTCAGGCACGGTTGCCGGGCTTCGAGATGTGATCCACTTCGAAGGTGGGACGGCCACCGAACTGGCGCGCGCCTTCCGCCAGAGCATCGACAGCTATCTGGAGCTTTGCGCCGAAACCGGCCAGCAGCCCGACCGGCCGTTCAATGGAAAAATCTTGTTGCGTACCGAACCGGAGCTGCACCGCAAGGCGGCTCTGCGAGCGGCGGTCGAGGGTGTGAGCCGAG
>CAWBHO010000014.1:0-23564 GCA_963788415.1 uncultured Acidobacteriaceae bacterium
TCCTGGCTTATGCGGGCTGCAGCAGGCCGGCCACATCTTTGAGCGTTACATAATCGCCCACACTATGCGGCCCGTGGCTGGCCAGCACGGCGCACTTCGGGCCGCCCGGATCGCCCAGCGAGTCCACCGCCAGCGCGGCCTCATGGAAATCCTCCTTCTGGGTATAGGCGCTGAGCGTCACCAGCACGGCGATGTGCGCGCCGAGCGCCGCCAGCATTCCGTTGCGCGAATCCTCCACGGCCACGCATTTCGAAGCCGGTAACCCAAGCCGGCTGAGGGCCAGTTCATAGATGTCCGGAGCTGGCTTCTTGGCTGGAACAATGTCTCCGGAGAGCACCAGAAACTTCTGCGCCAGCTCTTTTCCTACCACGTGGTTCAGCACCGCCTGGACCGCCGCCGGAGCGGAGGTGGAAGCGACAGCCAGCTTCCATCCCGCCTTCGCGGCCTCGTCGGCCAGCCTGCGAATGCCGGGACGCCCCGGAATCTTCCCCGAGTCGATGATGCCTTCGTAGATCGCGGTCTTTTCCTTGTGCCAGCGCAGGATGAGCGACTTGCGCTCTTCCTCGCTTTCCGGCACAGGGACGCGGGCGCAAAAATCCGCATCCGCAAAGAGGCTGGTCATGCGTTCCTTGCCGCCGCCGATCTTCAACTTTTCGCCGTACTGCTCAGTCGACCACTGCCAGGGCACTCCCAGCTTCTTCCACATCTGGTTGAAGGCCGGAAGGTGCCCATACAGCTCGGTGTCGCCCAATACGCCGTCGCAATCGAAGATCAGCGCTCTATCCACGGCTTTGCTCCGCCAACTGCTTGGTGCCCGCCTGGCCGGCGCTGCCAAAAGTCTCCATGAAGCCCTTGGCCATGGTAATCATTTGCTGGCGAACGGCCGACATCACCTTCAGTGGATCGTGCTCCTGCGGCTTGGCGTCCAGATAGTTCCGGTAGCCGTCGCAGTAAGTAATCTTCAGCATGGTCGAGATGTTCACCTTGGCGCATCCTTCGGCAATCAGGTGTTTGAAGACATCGTCGCTCAACCCGGTGCCGCCGTGCAGCACGATGGGAACCGGCCGCAGCGCAACAATCTTCTTCACTCGCTCGAAGTCGATCTTGGGCGCCTTTTTGTAGAGCCCGTGCGCGGTTCCGATGGCCGGAGCGAACAAGTCGATGCCGGTTTGATCCAGAAACTCCACGCACTTGTCGAGCGGCACGAGTTCGCCCTCTTCCTCGCTGCCCACGCCGTCCTCTACGCCATGCACCGCTTCCAACTCACCCTCAACCGCGGCGCCGCACTTGCGCGCCATGGCCACCACTTCCTTGGTCTGGCGCAGGTTCTCTTCATAGCTCAGACTCGATGCATCGAAGAGCACCGAGTTCCAGCCCGCGTCCAGGCAGGCCTTGATGGCCGCCACATCGGGACAATGATCCAGATGCAGCGTGGTGGGGATGGGCACGGCCGAGGCCATCTCCTCGAACATGCGCTGCAACAGACGGGGGCCGAAGAATTTCACCGTCTTCAACGACACCTGAAGAATGACCGGAGAATCGGTCTGCACGGCAGCCTCGAGAACAGCGGACATGCTCAGGTCGTTCACAATGTTGAATGCACCCACCCCGTAGCGTTTCTTGAAGGCGGAACCTAGTAACTCTGTCATAGGAACAATCGGCATAACATACTCCTAACTAGCGCTTCTCCAATTCACATCTCCTTGCCAACTTCGTAGAAGGTGGCTTTTTCTTGGGGAAAAAGCACGTGAGCGCCGCGCTTTCGGACGATGGCAATTGAAGAGCCGCTTGAGGAGGCCTCGCGTTCCGCGGCAAGGCCTCCGGGTTGATCAAGGTTTTTGCGGAACACTTTCCTAGAAGACACGCCAGGGAATATCGGCCGGAGCTTCGATCAGGCGCTTCAGTTCGGCATCCAGCCGGATCAGCGTCAGCGAGAATCCCGCCATTTCGAGCGACGTGCAGTAATTGCCGACGTAGTTATGCACCACCTCCAGGCCGCGATCCTTGGCGCGCAGCGCGGCGCGGCGATAGAGCAGGTAGAGTTCGCTGGGAGGCGTGCCGCCCAACCCGTTGATCATCAGGCCGACCTTGTCGCCTTTTTCAAAAGGCAGATCGCCGGCCACTGCCTCGAACAGTTCGTCCACCACGGCATCGGCATTGGGAAGCGGAGCGCGGCGGCGGCCCTTTTCGCCGTGAATGCCCACTCCGAACTCCATCTCGCCATCCGCGCAGGTGAAGATCGGCGCATCCTTGCCCGGAGGCGTGCAGCCGGTGATGGCCACGCCCATGGTGCGCACCACGCTGTTGACCTTCTTGCCGACCTCGACTAGCTTCTCCAGCGAAGCGCCCTCGGCGTTGGCCGCGCCGCAGCACTTGATCGAGAAGAAGTTGCCCGCCACGCCGCGGCGGCCCACGGTATAGGCGCTGTTGACCACGGCCACGTCATCGTCCATCAGCACCACGCCGATCTTCATCCCGTCGGCTTCGGCCATTTCGCGCGCCATGTCCCACACCATGCGGTCGCCCGAATAGTTGTTGACAATGTGCAGCACGCCCTTTTTCGAGTTCATCATCTTGGTAACTTCGAAGGGAAACTCGGACGGCGGAGCGGAAAAGACGTTGCCGGGGCAGGCGGCGTCGAGCATGCCGGCGCCAACCACCATGACGTGGGCCGGCTCGTGGCCGCTGCCGGAACCCTGAATGATCGACACAAAGTCGTCATGGGGCCGGTCGGCGCGATAGATGCAATTGTACTTCGGGTTATATTTCAGCTTGCTCGGATTCGCCAGATAAATGCCTTCCAGCATCTCGGGCACGAAATTCGCGGGGTCGTTCATGAACTTGTTCATTCTGATTCTCTCCTCAACGACTTTGTGCTTGGTGATTGATTGCCTAAGATTCCGGCTTACTGCCGTGCGGTCTCCAGCTTTCCGGCTTGCTCCATCGCTCCCACAATGGCCTGGGCCATTGTGGAGACGGCGACAATTCCGGGATCGAGAGTTCCCACGGTTCGTTCACCGGCGTAAGAAGCCCGGCCGCGTTTTGCAGTCCAGTTCCGCGTGCCTTCCACGGAAGCCGTAGCGGCATCGGCAGCGGCGCGCAGCGCGGTCATCACATCGTTTGCATCCCTTTTCGCACACTCTTCCAGCTTGTCAATGGCTGGAATCACGGCATCGAGAAGCGTCTTGTCTCCCTGCTGTGCCTGTCCGCGCGCCATCATTCCCTCGACCGCGCTTCTGCCCATGGCCACCAGGTCGGCGAGCGTCAGGGTGGTCTTGCCCTTGGCCACCATTCCCGCGCGCATGAAGGCCGTGCCCCAGATGGGGCCCAGCAGCCTCCCACATGGGCGGCAAAGATCATTCCGCATTTCAAAAGAAAGGTTCCGATATTGGAGTGATCGATGGAGTCGAACTCGGCTTCGATTGCGCGGAATCCATCCACCAGCGAGTGGCCAAAATCGGCATCTCCCATCTCTCCATCCAGATTTCCAAAGTAGGTTTCGTTTTCGAATGCAACGTGGGCAATCAGGTGTACTGCGCTTTCCACTTCAGGCTGACTGATCTGTGTCTTCGGCATGATTTTGTCTCGATCGTGAATTGACGTCCCCTTACGGCTACTTCCAGATGATGCGGCCAGCCGCAGCCATGCGGCGTGCATGGCTGCGGGCTAAATCGAGGTTGATCCGGGTGCATTTTCCTCGCGATGCTGTGCACCCGCGCCAACGCCCTTTCGGGCACGAAAAAAGCCGCCCTGGAGACGCACGAAAGCGCGTTTCCAGGGCGGCTTTTAGTCTTTTCTATGCCGCGAAAGCCAGTATACACATCGCTTCAGATGTCGGCAATCAATAAAATAAAAATTTGTTTTTCCGGCATAACTTTCAGGCTGGGACTCAGGACTCGGCAGTCAGAAGGTTACTGCTCTTCAATCGCAAGGCATCTGCCGGAAATCTTTGACCAATTGTTTCTCTTGCCGCTCAAAAGGAACAGGGGACGCGCCTATTTATCCCGAGCCACCACGAAATCGGGCACCCAGAGCAGAGCGCGCTTGAAGTCGGAGTCGGCGAGCGAGGCCAGGGCCTGGCGGCTCTGTTCGGCGTAGTGGTCGGCTGCGGCCATGGCGTACTCGACGGAACCGTTCCTGGCCAGAATCTGTTGAATCTGCTCGCGGCTCACGCGCTCAAAGCTGCGGTCGTCCAGCACCCGGCGAATGGCCTGCCGGTCGGCGGCCGTGCCGTGGTCGGCCGCATGGACCACCGAGAGCGTAGCCTTGCCCTCGCGCAGATCGCTGGCAACGGGCTTGCCCAGGACATCTTCGGTGGCCGTCAGGTCGAGCACGTCGTCCACAATCTGAAAGGCCAGGCCGACCGCCCGGCCATAGGCGGCCAGGATCTCCTCCTGCGCCTCGCTCGCCCCGGCCAGCACCGCGCCCAGGCGCATGGAAACTGAGAACAGGCAGGCGGTCTTGCGATAGATCAAGTCGTAGTACTCGGCCTCGCTGACGGCCCGGCCCAGCTTCTGAATCTGCAGCAGTTCGCCCTCGACCATCTGCTGTGTAAGGCCAATCAGCAGTTCGAGCACGCGCAGGCTCTTCTCTTCAAGCGCCACCTTGAAGGCCTGCATATAAAGCCAGTCGCCGGCCAGCACGCATTTTTCGTTGCCCCAGGTGGTGTTGGCCGAAGGGCGTCCGCGGCGCACGTCGGCGCCGTCGATAATGTCGTCGTGGACCAGGGTCGCGGTGTGGACCATCTCCACCACCGCGCCCAGGCGGATGGCGCCAGGGCCGGAGTAGCCCAGTGCGTGCGCGGAGAGCAGAAGCAGCGTGGGACGGATGCGTTTGCCGCCTGCGCCGCGCAGATATTCGGCAATTTCCGTGATGGTGGTGACGCCGGAGGCGGCATCGCGGCCCAACTCCTGCTCGATGGCCACGAGGTCGTCCCGCAGCAGATCGAAGATCTCTTTTGCCGTCGCTATCGCCAATGTGCCCAACGCTCTCCGGTGTCCGTGCCTTATCGTACTATGCGGCTGCCACTTTCTGCTGATTCCGGCAGAACAGATTCGCCCCGCCGCGGGGGGGGGTCAATTCGTGCGGTAGTTGGTGAACTGTAAATCCACGCCCAGATCCTTGCCGCGCAACAAGGCGATAATCGCTTGCAGATCGTCGCGATCCTTGCTCGATACCCTGACTGTATCGCCTTGGATGCTGGCTTGCGCCTTCTTTTTTGAGTCCTTCACCAGGCGAACGATTTCCTTGGCCTTTTCGGTTGGAATGCCCTGCTGCAACTTGATCTTCTGGCGCACGCTTTGCCCAGCGGCCTGTTCCAGCTTTTCATAGGTCAGATTCTTCAGCGAGACGCCCCGTTTCACCAGCTTCTGGCCGAGAATCTCCTTGATGGCTTCGAGCTTGTATTCGCCCGCCGAGGCCAACTGAATCTCCTTGTCCGCCTCCACCAGCGTGATCTCCGAGTGAGAGTCTTTTAGATCAAAGCGCTGACGAATCTCCTTGAGCGCCTGGTCGATGGCGTTGCGAACCTCTTGAATTTCCACTTTGCTGACGATGTCGAACGAATTTTCCTGGGCCATTGCCTTCCGATCCTCAAACTTCTGCGCGACGAGCCAACTCCAGTGCACAGTCCAAATGTTGCCGTGTGCAGCGTCCGCGGCACGCAGTACCTCTATCAGTTTCCCACGTTCACCCCGGAGTGAAACAGCCGGAGGAAGTTTTTCGTGGTCGCGGAGGCAATTTCTTGCGCTTCCGCGCCTTGAAGTTTCGCGAGAGTTTCCGCGGTTCGGACTACCCAGGCGGGCTCATTGCGCTTTCCGCGGTTCGGCGACGGAGCCAGCCAGGGAGCGTCGGTTTCCACCAGAACGCCGTCCAGAGGCAGCCGGGCTGCAACGTCGCGCAGCGGCTGGGCTTTGGGGTAGGTCAGGTTTCCGGCGAATGAAACCAGAAAGCCCATGTCCAGCGAGCGTGCGGCCTGTTCGTAGCTGCCGCCGAAGCAGTGCATCACGCCGCCTAGCCCGGTTGCTTTCCAATACTCGTCCAGAACCAGAAAAAGATCGTCCCAGGCGTCGATTTGCCCGTCTTTTGGCCTGCAATGAATCAAAATTGGCCGTTTTCTCGCGGCGGCTACTTCGAGTTGCCGAACCAGTCCCGCGCGCTGCACCGCGTGGTCGGCGCCCTCGTGATAGTAGTCCAGGCCGATCTCCCCGCAGGCGACCACCTCGGGCTCGGCGAGCAGGCTGTCGAGCTGAGTCAGAATGGCGTCGTCAATCTCCGGCGCGTTGTGCGGATAGACCCCGGCGCTGGCGTAGAGCCTGGGCAGGCTGACCCCGCTTTCCGGCCGTCCGTTGAACTGGCGGCAGACTTTGAGCGCTCCGTCCATGCCGCTGGCCTGCTCGCCGATGCCAATGGCCAGCACCGTCCCCACGCCCGCCTCATACGCGCGGCCGAGCATCGCTTCGCGGTCCTCCGCGTAGCGTTCGCTGTCCAGATGAGCGTGGGAATCAATCAGCAAGTCAGCCTCCATGAACAGGAAATTTCAGTTTGAAGCAATTGGGAGCGGATGGACCACGCGCAACCCCAGGTGCTTTTCAAAGCCGTCGAAGTCGCTGTCGTGATGCAGTAGCTGGTGCCCTTCCGCGATGCAAAAGGTGGCGATCAGGCAATCGATCGACTTGCGAACGGTGACCCCCAGACGTTGCAGAGAACGAAAGTTCTGAGCCGCTCCGACTGCCAGTTCAGCGGTCACCGATGCAAAGACCGGGAACGCCCGCAACCGTTCTTCGGTCTCACGAAAGCGCCGGTCATGGCGAATGCCTTGCAGAACCTCACAGAGAATCAGGCTGGTGAGGCCGACCTGTTCCCGATCCAGCGCCAGCCTGAGCCAAATCGTCTCCGGGGTGATCTTTCCGTTCAACGCGTCTATCCACACACTGCTGTCGATGATCACCATGCGGCTTGCACTTTCTCCGAGTTCGATACGCCCTAGGCGGCAGAGTCCTTCAGGTGTTCTTTCTCGAATTCCTCCTCCCAGTTGAGGAAGCGGCCCTCCCGCATCGCATCCAGATCGCCTTCCCATTGAACCTTACCGAACAGATCGCGAATTTTTGCCTGCTCTTTGAGCTGCACCATCTGCCGCAGACTCGCCTCAACGGCAGCGCGCTTGGTGGTGGCGCCCGTAGCCTTCATCGCCTGTTCCATCAATTCGTCGTCGATCTCAATATTGGTTCGCATGGCCGCACCTCCGGATGTGTAAGGGTAGCACGATTTGTGTGTATGGGCAAGGCATGCCCTGCGGGGGGGAATCACGGAATCTGGCCATTATTTCAGCCGCGCGCCCAGCGGAACCTCTTCCAAAAATCCAGCCAGCACCGGAGCGCCGTCGGGCAAGGAGGCGGCCAGCAGCATCCCATTCGACTCCAGGCCCCTCATCTTGCGCGGAGCCAGGTTGGCCACGATCACGATCTTGCGGCCGATGAGTTTTTCCGGCTCGTAGTATTGCGCGATGCCGGCCAGGATCTGCCGCTTTTCGTAGCCCAGATCGACTTCCAGGCGCAGCAGCTTGTCGGCCTTGGGAATGCGCTCGGCCACCAGAATCTGCGCCACGCGCAACTCAACCTTGGCGAAGTCGTCGATGCTGATGTGAGCATCCTCTGCCACTTGCGCCACCTGCGCCACCTGCGGTGGGGCCAGCGGCGGCTTCGCCGCAAAAGTCGGCGCGGCCGCCGGAGCCGTAGACAATGCCACCGTTTCGTAGGCCTGGGCTTCACCCGCCGCATCTTCGCCAACAGAATCAACGGGAGCACTCTCCCAGGAGGTTTGTTTTTCGGGAAATTCGCTCACAGTAGCCTCTTTTTCTGCTGTTTTTGCCGTTGGAGCTAAAGTTTCTGTCTCAGCTTTTGCGGCGAAGCCGCTATCTGCCGCACCGCAGGTGCCGGCGGAGCCGCCATTGGCCGCTCCAGAGGTGCCGGAGCCGCCAACACTGGCCGCTTGCACTACACTCAAATTGTTCTGCTCTTCAATCTTCCGCATCCGTTCCACTGCATCCTTTTCCGCGCGGGGAAAGAGCGGCGCGGGTTCACCGAATTTTGTCCCGGCCTTCAATCCGCCCCATGCGATCGTGGTCAAGAATGATTCTTTTGCGGCCTCTGCGATCTCCCCCTGGCCCAGTTGCAGCCAGACCTTGGCGGCCGACTCCGGCAGTACGGGATAAACCAGCGCCGTGATGATGCGAATGGCCTCGGCTGCGGTGGCCAGCACGCGCGACTGGAGTGCGGCGTGGTCTGCTTCGCTGCGGTCGGCGGGCCGTTTCCAGGGAGCGTTGGCCGTCAGGTAGCCGTCGGTTTCCGCGACCAGCAGCCAGAGGCATTTCAGCGCTTCGGAAAAGTTCATCTCGTCGAAGGCCGGTCCGAAGGCGGCCTGGGCGCGCAGTGCGGTTTCGCGCAGGGCGGTCTCCGCGGCGGTCTCCGCGCCGGCCTGGGGCACGACGCCGCCAAAGTACTTGTGCACCATGTTCACCACGCGGCTGACCAGATTGCCGTAGCCGTTGGCCAGGTCGCCGTTGTAACGCTGAACGAGCGCGTCAAAGGAAAAACTGCCGTCCTGGCCGAAGGGAATCTCGCGCAGCAGAAAGTACCTCAGCGCATCGGAACCCAGAACCTCGTGAACGGTTTCCGCGCGCACGATGTTGCCCTTCGACTTGGACATCTTGTCCTGATCGAAGAGCAGCCAGCCGTTGGCCCTGACCGAGCGCGGCAGCGGAATCCCGGCGGCCATCAAAAACGCCGGCCAATAGACGCAGTGGAAGCGGCTGATCTCCTTGCCGATCAGGTGCAGGTCGGCCGGCCAGAATTTCTCAAAGCGCGCCTTGTCTGCCGGATCGTCGGAGCCGTAGCCGAGCGCGGTGATGTAGTTGGCCAGCGCGTCCAGCCACACGTAGACCACGTGCTTTTCGTCGCCGGGAACGGGAATGCCCCAGGAAAAACTCGTCCGGCTCACCGACAGATCTTTGAGCCCTCCGCGCACAAACGAGATCACCTCGCGCCGCGTCGATTCGGGGCCCATGAAGCCGGGGTTGGCCTCGTAAAACTCCAGCAGCCTGCGCTCGAAGGCCGAGAGCTTGAAGAAATAATTCTCCTCGCTCACCGTCTCCGTCACCCGCCCGCAATCGGGGCAGACCGCACCCGCGGGGCCGTCCACATAAAGCTCGTCGCTGACGCAGTACTGGCCGGTGTAGGAGCCTTTGTAGATGAAGCCCCGTTCGCGCAGCGTGGCAAACAGGTGCTGCACGCCGCGAATGTGACGCTCTTCCGTGGTGCGGATGAAGTCGTCGTAGCTCAGGCCCAGCTGATCCCACAGGCCGCGAAACTCGCCCGAGATGGCGGTGGCAAACTCCTCCGGCGTGCGCCCGGCCAGTTCGAGCGGAGCGCTCGATCTTCTGCCCGTGCTCGTCCGTGCCGGTCAGGAACCAGGTGTCGATGCCCAAGGCGCGCTTGCGCCGCGCAATCGCGTCGCAGACGATGGTCGAGTAGGCGTGGCCCAGGTGCGGGCGCGCATTCACGTAGTAGATGGGCGTGGTCAGGTAAAAACGGGCTGAATTGGATGCAGGATTCGTCATAGGTTGGTTTTTCTTGGAGTTTCTGGCTTGCATCCATCGAAATCCAGAGGCAATCCACTCATTATCTTACGGCATTCGATGGGTCCGCTCCACGGGCCATGCAGTCAGGGCGCCTCAGGTCTCGATTTTGGAGAACTGGGAAAGCAGGAACTTCATTCCATCGTGAAAATGATTTCCAGCAGTGTGCAACGAAAACAAAGGTCACACGGCAGAAGCCATCGCCCAGGTGTTTGGCCGCACCGCAGGTGCCGCAGGTGGTAAAATCACCTTGAAAATCAAGGATTTCTGAGGCATATCGACGTGTATCTGGAATTGCAAAAACGGCTTGAGGGCCATCTTCGCGCGGTTTTGGCGGCAAAGTACGATCTTCAGCTTGCAACCATTCCGCTGGAGATTCCGCCGGAGATCAAATTTGGCGAGCTTGCCACGCCGATTGCCTTCGAGCTGGCCCGCAAACTGCGCAAGGCGCCCAAAATCATTGCGCAGGAGATTGTGTCTGCGCTCGCTGGATTCGATGGCTTTGCCGGTTTCGAAGTTGCTGGCGCGGGCTACATCAATGCGCGGCTCGACCGCGCGGCCGGAGTGCGCGACGTCGCTTTGCAATCGACGGAAATCATAGAAAATCTGAGCGAAACCGGCGTGCAAATCCACTCGCTGGTTGAGCACACCTCCATCAATCCCAACAAGGCCGCGCACGTCGGCCACCTGCGCAACGCCATTCTGGGCGACACATTTGTCCGACTGCTGCGCGCCGCCGGGCAAAAGGTCGACGTGCAGAACTACATCGATAACACCGGCGTGCAAGTGGCCGACGTGGTGGTCGGATTTCTGCATCTGGAAGGCAAGTCGCTGTCTCAGGTTTTCGCGCTGCTGGTGCAATTGAAGCTTGAAAGCAACAGGATCGATTACTACTGTTGGGATCTCTACGCGAAGACATCGCAGTGGTATGAGCAGGGGAGCGAAGAAGAAAATGCCGCGCGCAAACAGCTTCGCTATGCAACGCTGCACGAGATCGAGCGCGGCGGTAACGAGACGGCCGAGATCGCCGAGCTGATTTCGACCGCGGTCCTCAGGCGGCATCTCGAAACCATGCAGCGGCTCGACATCGAGTACGATTTCCTGCCCCGCGAGAGCGAAATTCTGCACCTCAAATTCTGGGAATCGGCCTTTGAGCAGCTGAAGCAGACGGGCGTACTCTACTTCGAGAACGAGGGCAAGAACAAGGGCTGCTGGGTGATGACGCGGCCCGGTGCGGAAGTGACCGAGGGTGAGACCAATGAAGATGCAAAAGTCATCGTTCGCTCGAACGGAACCGTAACTTATGTCGGCAAAGACATTGCCTACCACTTATGGAAGTTCGGCCTTTTGGGCAAGGACTTCGGTTACAAACCGTTTTTTACTTATCCCGATCACGAATGCTGGATTTCTTGCGAGAATGGGGAGAAAAACCATCCGCAATTCGGCGGCGCGCAGGCGATCTATAACGTGATCGACGCGCGCCAGAGCGATCCGCAGGCCAATGTCATCCAGGCGCTGCGCGGCATGGGTCACACCGATCAGGCCGACCGCTACACGCACTTCAGTTACGAGATGGTCGCGCTCACGCCGCGCTGCGCCGTCGAGCTGGGCTACGAAGTTTCCGCCGAAGATCTGGCGCGGCCCTACATTGAAGTCAGCGGACGCAAGGGCTTCGGCGTCAAGGCGGACGACCTGATCGACAAGCTGATTGCCGCCACGCGCGCCGAGGTGGACGCGCGCCAGACCGGGCGCGACGAAGCGGAGCGCGCAGCGTATCGCCGAGCAGATCGCCATCGGCGCCTTGCGCTACTTCATGCTCAAGTTCACGCGCAACTCGGTGATCGCCTTCGACTTCAAGGACGCGCTGAGTTTCGAGGGCGAGACCGGCCCTTACATTCAGTACGCCGTGGTGCGCGCGCGCAACATCTTCCGCAAAGGCGGAACCACGCCGGAAGCGGTGTTGGCGGAGTTCGCGAAGTTAGCCGGAGATTGGCTGCTTATCTCGAAGGCGAGGAGGCCGAAGACATCTGGTCGCTCTGGCTCGCGCGCCGCGCGGCGCACTCTGGTTCTGGAGCAGTGCATTGCGACTTCCGAGCCGGCCTATCTCGCCAAGCACGCCTTCCAGTTAGCCCAGGAGTTTAATAACTTCTATCATCAGCCACCACATTCTCACCGAAGAAGACCCGGCGCGCAAAACCTTCCTGCTGGGCACGGCGGCGGTTGCGCTGCGAGAGTTAGTGCTGGCGCTCAGTTGGCTGGGAATCGAGAGCCCGGAGGCGATGTAAATGCGGCTTCCGGCCTCTGGCTTTCAGCGGCTCGCTACGGTTTCTGCGCAGGCAGGCCGCAGAGTTCGTTGGGGCTTGCGCCGGGCGACAAGCGTTGGCGCCGCGAGAGTTTCGAGCTCTGCGCTGAGGTGGTCCGGCGCTATACTAGCCGCATGTCCGACCACAGTCTTCCCATCGCACCGATGAAGGAGCCGGGAACCTGGCTCTATCCGCCGATCGAGCCCTATCGCACGGGCTGTCTCCAGGTATCGCCCGTCCACGAGCTTTACTACGAAGAAAGCGGCAACCCGGCCGGCAAACCGGCGGTCTTCCTGCACGGTGGTCCCGGGGGCGGTTCCGATCCCAAGCAGCGCCGCTTCTTCCACCCCGAAAAATACCGCATCGTCTGCTTCGACCAGCGGGGCTGCGGCAAGAGCACGCCCTATGCGTCTCTGGAGGCCAACACGACCTGGGATCTGGTCGCCGACACCGAGAAGCTCCGCGAGCACCTTGCGATCGAGCGTTGGCAGGTCTTCGGTGGCTCCTGGGGTTCGACCCTCGCGCTGGCCTACGCGGAGACACACCCGGATCGCGTCACCGAACTGGTGCTGCGCGGCATCTTCCTCCTCCGCAAGCAGGAGATCGACTGGTTTTACCAGCGCGGCGCATCCATTCTTTATCCCGACGCCTGGGAACCGTATCTGGCCCACATCCCCGAAGGCGAACGCGGCGACATGCTGGCGGCCTACTATCGCCGCCTGACCTCTGAGGACGCGGCTGTCCGGTTGGCCGCAGCGAAGATCTGGAGCGGGTGGGAAGGCTCAACCTCGAAACTGCTGCCCGATCCGGCCTTCGCAGGCCACTACGAAGAGGATGAGTTTGCCCTGGCTTTTGCGCGGATTGAAGCCCACTACTTCTATCACAAGGGATTTTTCGACGCCGACGACCAGTTGCTGCGGAACGCCTCGCGCATCCGGCAGATTCCCGGCGTCATCGTGCAGGGCCGTTACGATGTTGTCTGCCCCATGGAAAGCGCCTGGGCGCTGCACCGCGCCTGGCCCGAGGCCGAGCTCATCCTCACCCCCGATAGCGGCCACAGCGCCTTCGAGCCGCCCAACAGCCGCGCCCTGATTGCGGCCACCGACAAGTTCGCCGGTTAGAGCGAAACCAGAGCGCCTGTGATTTTGAAGTTTGTGCTGGGTGCCGCTGCCTGATGGTTCGCTGGCTTGAATGCAGTGGTTTCGGGAATCACCGACTCTGGTTTCGCCTGACCGGCGGCGCATCTTCGGCACATTGCCGACGCAGCCCCGTCGCGACTTCAAGGCTGGACATCCACGATGTGGTAGATCATTTTCACTCAAGTCAGACGCTTTCTCTGTCCCGCGCCTCTGCGGGGAGACAATAGACAAGAATGCGTGGGAGAAGACAGCCCAAATGGCTCCATGACGTCATTTGGTGATTTGCATCACAGTATACTGTTCTTTTCCCCGGTAAGGTAAGAATCGAGATGTCCCTGTTTTGGCTTCGAGTTGCGGCAATCCTCTACGCGGCGGCGGCGGTCGCCGTCTTCCCGGCCGTGCTCTATGGCATTGTCCGCTGGCGCAAGACCTGCGTCCACCTGGCGGGCATGGCCTTCTTCTTCCATTTTGTATCCATTGTTGAAATGCTGGTTCAGGCTCATCGCTGGATGCCCGTGGGAGTGCGCGAGGTCGAGTCCCTGCTGAGTTTTGCCGTGGTCGGGGTGTTTTTTCTCGTCTGGTGGTTTTATGACGCGATCTCGCTGGGAATCTTCGCTCTGCCCATCACATTTTTTGTGGTTTTTGTGCCCGCGCTGGGGCTGGAACGCTATAGCTTCCCCTCGCCCGGCGTGCGCACCAACTGGCTGATCGCCCACATTGCCGCCGTGCTGACGACCTACGTCGCTCTCGGCTTCAGCCTGCTGGCCTCGGTGCTTTACCAGTTGCAGGAGAGCCGCATCAAGAAGAAACTCAAGCCAGGTCAGGGCCAGGGCTGGCTCCCGCTCGATTGGCTTCCGCCGCTCGACACTCTGGAGCGCATAGCCCACGCCACGCTGGAGTTTGGCTTTCCCTGCATGACCGTCGGCCTGATCATCGGCTCCGTGCTGGCCGAGACGATTCGCGGCGCCTCCTATTTTTACGACCCTAAAGTGATTGCTTCGTTCATTTTGTGGGCGGTTTACGTCGCCCTGCTCTTGGTCCGCCGCACCGCCGGGCTGCGCGGACGCCGGGCCACATATCTTTCCGGCGCCGTTTTCCTGGTGATGATGGGCGTGCTGGTGGCCAACATTTTCAGCCAGGTGCACAGGTACGGTCCCCGATGACCCTCGCTCTCATTGGAGTCAACCACAAGACCGCGCCCATCGAGGTTCGTGAGCGGATCGCCATCTCGCGTGACGATCTGCCGGAGACTACCCGCGCTCTGGCCGCCGTGCCGGGGGTGACCGAGTGCATGATCGTCTCCACCTGCAACCGGGTGGAGATTCTAGCCGCCGTGGAACAGCAGGCGGCAACGGATACGCCCACGGCCAGTCTCACCGCGTTTCTGTACCGGCATTTTGGCCTGGACCCGGCCGTGCTGGCCCCGCACCTCTACGAGCATCACGGCCAGGAGGCGGTGCGGCATCTGTTCCGCGTGGCCGCCAGCCTGGATTCGATGGTGGTGGGTGAGCCGCAGATCCTGGGCCAGGTCAAAGAGGCCTTTGCCGTGGCCCGCGCCGCCGGTACTGTCTCCGGCCAGCTTGAGCACCTGTTGCAGAGCGCCTTTGCCGCCGCCAAGAAAGTTCGCACCGAAACCGAAATCGGCTCGAATTCGGTCTCCATCGCCTCGGTGGCTGTCGAGCTGGCGCGCCAGATTTTTGGCTCGCTCGAAGGACGGACGGTTTTTCTGGTAGGCGCCGGCAAGATGAGCGAACTGGCCGCGCGGCATCTGGTCCAGCAAGGGGCCGGGACGATCCTGGTGACCAACCGCACGCTCGAACGCGCCCGGCTCATGGCGGAAAACTTTCAGGGCCAGGTCATCCCCTTCGAGGAACTCTATGAGGCGGTCAGCCAGGCCGACATCGTCATCAGCTCGACCGGAGCGCCCCTTCCCATCTTCCGCCGCGAGCACGGCCAGGCTTTCATGCACCGCCGCCGCAACCGGCCGATGTTTTTTATCGACATTGCCGTACCCCGCGACGTGGACCCGGAGATGGGCAAGCTCGAGGGGCTGTTTGTCTACGATATCGACGACCTGCAGCAGGTGGCCGCGGCGCACAAGTCCGAGCGCGGCCGCGAGGCGGTGGCGGCCGAAACGCTGATCGAAGGCGAAGTGGAGCGCTTTCATCAGCGGCAGCGCACGGTCAACGTGGCTCCGGCCATCGTGGCGCTGCAGCAGCAGGCCGAGGAGATTCGGCAGGGGGAGTTGCGGCGCGCGCAGAGCCGTCTCGGTGCTCTGAGCGCTGAACAGATCGCGGCGGTCGAGGCGCTGACCCGCGGACTGGTCAACAAGTTCCTCCATCCGCCCATGCAGGCGCTCAAGCAGGCCGCCAGGGAGAACGATGCTACGCGTCTCGATGCCCTCTGCGAGACTTGGTCGTTGCCCGCCGGAGCACTTCGCGATGAAGAGCGGGATGGCGCTGGACAAGTCCAAAGCAGCGGCAAGAATTCCACACCAGGAAACTCCGAGGAAACACCCGTGAACGAGACCAGTTTGGCGGGCCGCAGATGAATCTTCGTATCGGAAGCCGCGGCTCGCAACTTGCCCTCTGGCAGGCCAACCACATTGCCGCCCTGCTACGCGGTCAGGGCCATTCGGTCGAGATCGAAATCATCAAGACGACCGGTGACCGGCTGCAAGAGGTAACCTTTGCCCAGGTCGGGGCCATCACCGGCGACAAGGGAATGTTCACCAAGGAGATCGAGGAGGCGCTGGCCGACGGGCGGGTGGATTTGGCCGTGCATTCGCTCAAGGATCTGCCCACGGAACTGCCGGAGCCTTTTGTGCTGGCCGCAACCCCTCCGCGCGTGGACCCACGCGACGTTCTCGTCTCGGTAAACTTTGCAAATCTCGCGGCGCTGCCTCAGGGGGCGCGCGTGGGAACCAGCAGCCAGCGCCGGCGCGCGCAGTTGAAGGCCGTGCGTCCGGACATTGTGCCGCAAGAGTTTCGCGGCAATGTGGACACGCGGCTGCGCAAGCTGGCCGAGGGGCAGGTGGAGGCGATTCTGCTGGCCGCCGCGGGCCTCGATCGTCTGGAAAAGGCGGAGTGGGTGCGCGAAAGAATGGATCCGGCGCAGTTTTGCCCTGCCGCAGGCCAAGGCTCGCTGGGCATCGAGACGCGCAAGGGCGATGCCGCGACGATGGCCGCCGTTGCATTTCTCGATGACGCGCCGACGCGCTTCGCCGTCACTGCTGAGCGGGCCGCGCTGGCCGCGCTCGGTGGAGGCTGTCAGGTTCCCATTGGGATTCATTGCCGGCAAACGGCCGGCAATCAGTCAGGGTGGGAGATCTTCGCCGTGGTCGCCGCGCCGGAGAGCGGGAAGGCTGTGCGGGTTTATCACCGCGCCTCTTCTGCGGAGACCGATGCCGCCGCGCTGGGCCGCCTGGTGGCGCAAAAACTTCTTGAATCTGGGGCCGGAGCGCTGCTGGCAACCGCCGCGGGCGAGGAATTGCGGTGAATCCGCTGCCGCTTGCCGGGCGGCGCGTGCTGGTGACGCGCGCTCTTCATCAGGCGGGCAAGCTCAGCGAGGGACTGCGCAAGCTGGGCGCGGAGCCGGTCGAGGTTCCCGTCCTCGAGATTCGTCCGCCGGAGAGTTTCGAGCCGCTCGATGCGGCCTTGCGCCAGATTGGCAGCTACGATTGGCTGATTCTGACCAGCGCCAATGCGGTGCGCGCTCTCTCTGACCGGGCAACCGTGTTAGGCGGAGTCTTCGAGCGCCGGGAGAAGCCGAGCGTGGCGGCAATTGGCTCCGCGACGGCCGCAGCGGCGTGCCAGGCCAGATTGCAGGTGGACTTTCTTCCCCAGGCTTATGTGGCTGAAAGCCTGATCGAAGAGTTTCAGCAGCGAGCCGCCGGGAAGAGGATTCTCATCGTCCGCGCAGCCGTTGCCCGGGATGTGATTCCCGACGCCTTGCGCGCGGCAGGCGCTGCGGTCGATGTGGTGGACGCTTACCGAAACGTACTGCCCGAGGCTGCTCCCGAACAACTGCGCTGCGCGGTCGCCGATGGACTGGACGCAGCCACATTCACCAGTTCATCGAGCGCCACGCATCTGGCCGAGGCAGCCCACGCGGCCGGCGTCGCCTGGCCGTTGGCCGCGGTCCCCGCTGTTTCCATCGGTCCGATTACCAGCCAGACGCTGCGCGAACTCGGTTGGGAGCCCGCCGCCGAAGCCGAACCCTACGATATTCCCGGCCTGATCGCTGCGGTGGTGCGCGTCTTGAATCCCTGAGTCGGCTGCTCACTTCCTGGTGCGCTTTTGTCGTTGCGCAAAGAGCAGGAGTGCGACAATCTCCCGCCGGCAAGCAAGCATCGGCCCCGCCACAGGTGGCTAACTTCGCCAGGTTTTGTCCTTCGAGGTGCAAAGCTGCTCCAGGTTGCAGCGGTTGCACTTGGGTTTGCGCGCCTCGCAGACCGCTCGGCCGTGGTGGATGATCTGGTGAGAGAAGTCGATCCAGCGGCTGGCGGGCAGAATGCGCATCAGTTCCTGCTCGACCTTTTCGGGCGTTTCGCCTTTGGCCAACCCGAGGCGGCGACTGATGCGGAAGACGTGCGTGTCTACCACCACGCCCTCGGCTTTTCCGAACGAGACGCCGAGAACGACGTTGGCCGTCTTGCGAGCCGCGCCAGGAATGGTGATGAGTTCGGCCAGTGTTTGCGGAACCTGGCCGTTGAACTCGGCTGTGATCTTCTTGGCCGCGCCTTGGATCGATTTGGCCTTGTTGTGAAAAAAGCCGGTGGTGCGGATCAGCTCTTCCAACTCGGGCAAAGTAGCTTTGGCCATCTTCTGCGGGGTAGGGAAGCGGCGGAATAACTCTGGAGTTACGAGGTTCACGCGCACGTCGGTGCATTGCGCGGAGAGAATCGTGGCGACGAGTAGCTCCCACGGCGAACGATGCGTGAGCGCGCATTCGACGCTGGGATAAGCTTCGTCGAGGGCTTTCAGGATGGCGGCGACGCGGTCGGGCGCGAGTGGGTCGCGAGATTGCCTTGTTGCGACGGGCTTGCGGGTCAGCTTAGTGGCGGGCATGGTTTGTGGTTCCGCTTTCCGGTCGTGGAGATTTGTAGTTTCCCACCCTTGCGACAGAAACAAGCCGCAAGGACGGAGCACAGAACATTTGTGGAGAGGGCCGAGATTACCGGATGACTGATAAACCGCTGTCTGGGGAGGTTGGAAGATAGAACTTCCTGACCTTGCTCATAAGTAACAAAGCGATGACCATTAAAGGTAACGCGCTAAAATAAAGCGGATGCACAATGAAAAACAGCATCAAGCATATCAATCCATCACCAAATACTCCAGCGAACCATCCGTATTTCTTTCCTTTCCATAGGCCCAGAGTCGAGATAATAATGACAATCAGAAATGGACCAAACATTGCACTTGAAAGTATCAACGAGTTTGGAAAAGCACCCCAACACGCAAAAGCTCCCCATACGGTTAAGCAAGCGAGAGCTATGAGAGTCTGTGCACTCGCGGCGAATATTACGCACATTGGAAAACGATTCTCACCCATTTCTTCTCCGAGCCCCCTGCATCGTGAGTTTATATACTCAAGCTTCCATTAAGCCAGCCCGTAAGCTTTTTCATCGGAGACCGCAAGCTGATGAACAACTGTCCAAAGTGCGCTTAGACCGCGCTGACCGAATCGAAGCGCATCTCAGATCATGCTTCAGGCGAGCAGGCGCGCTCGCTTGCCCTGCGCTTTCAGTAAGGAGACAGCCTGCTTGTCGAAGCTGACAAACTCCTCCGCGCCCAGCCAGTGGCCTTCGTAGGCGATGACGCCATCGGCGAAATCGCCGCCCTTATCGAGCATCGCCAATCCCGCCTCGATGGCAGGCTGATTCATTACGACATTCGAACTGTTCATCAGTACACGAATCGCGCCTGCGACCTCAGCGGCCGGCTTTTTGTAACCTTGCCGCAAGACCCAAACAAATTCACAAAGAACAGCCACGGGGATGGCGACAAGTTCTGCATTCTCAAGAATCCTGTTCGCAAGCCGCGTCTGAACAGGATCATCCTGCAGCGCATCGCGCAACAGCACGTTCGTGTCTGCGACGATCTTCATCGTTTACCCGCCCAGGCGTCTTCCGTGATCTTTTTGATCTGGGCGATTGTGAGCCGCGGCGTTCCCGGCTTTGCCAGACAACCGCGGAAGTCTGCGATTGAGCCGGTCCGCGCAGCGGTTTGCAGCACGAGCCGTCCATCCGGCAGCTTTTCGGCCTCGATCTTCTGCCCAGGAACGGCATTCAGATGCCTGAGCAACTCCTGCTTCAGGGTGATCTGGCCCTTGGCGGTAATCGTAAGCGTGGTCATGGATTCACCTTCCTTCTACATGGTAAGGCGAATCAACCTTACTGTCCAGAGGCTTTTCGGCATTCTTGATCGCTTTCCATGAACGAGCTCATTGAACGAACTCATTGCGGGCGATAAGATTCTCCGTTCATTTGCTGAAAGCAAAAGTACTGTGAAGCAGTATGGCAAGTTAGCCACCGCTTCGCGGTGATCGCGAGTTAGCACGTTAGCGAGTTCTTCGCAGGCATCACTCGACGAGGCTGGCCGGGCTGCGCCTACAACTTTCCATCGAGCCAGCCGCCAAGTTTGTCGATGGGCAGGCGCACGCTGATGAAAAACTGGCCGAAGTTGGCGTAGATCGCGCTGACCGGGTCGAAACGCATCTCGTAGATGAGCTTCTTGAAGACCACCGGATCATCGGCGAACAAGTCCACGCCCCACTCCCAGTCATCCAATCCAATCGATCCGGAGATGATCTGCTTGACCACGTCGCCGTAGCGGCGGCCGATCAGCCCGTGCTCGTGCATCATGCGCTGGCGGTCGGCGAAGGGCACGGTGTACCAGTTCTTCTCCTCGCCGCGCTGACGGTCCATGGGATAGAAGCAGAGGTACTTCGCCTCGGGGACGGATGGGAACAGGCGCGGCGCCATGGCCTCGGACCCACGCTGGAGCGAAGCGGCAATCTCGGACTTCCACTCCGGAGTGTGCGCTTCAAAACCCTTTTGCGCGGCGGCTTCGTAGGTCTTGCGGCTGGATTCGTAGAGGCCCAGTTCGACGATCGAGACGTAGGAGTGGCGCAGCTCAAGAAAATCGAAGAGCCGGGTCTGCGCCAGATCGAGTTCGGCCTGGTTGAGCGCTTCGAGCGACGGGCGGAAGTGAACCAGCACCAGGTCGCCCTTGTGGCCAAGCTCGGAAAAGAGCGCCGTCTCGATGGGCGCATTGGGCTCGGCGCGTTCCAAACGCTGAAGCGAGGCGACCGCCTGGGCAACGATCTCCTGACGTTCGCCCTGCGCGCAGCAGCGCCAGGACTTCCAGTCGAAGCGGAAGAATTGGTGGAGGACGAAAGAGCCTTCAAGAGTGAGTGGGACGGGAGGGAAGTCTGTCAAGGGGAACACCTTTCCTTTAAATTCTTCCTCATGGTAGCAGGAGATGGCGTCTGGATTCACGGCTCCGCGGGGCTGGCCGCCTGCGTTGGGGCAGACCGTCCTCCGGGCCAGGCCGCGTGCGATTCGGAGCAGACGGCAACCCCCGGTTTGCGACGGTCCTGAGCCCGGCCTTATATACTGAGGACGCTCATGAGCGAAAAAATCATTGCTTTGCTGGTGCACTTTATCACCCACGTGATCGATCTGGGCGGCTACGCCGGCATTGTCGCGCTGATGGGGATCGAATCGGCCTGTATTCCTCTGCCCTCCGAGATCATCATGACCTTTGCCGGCTACCTGGTTTATCTGGGCCATTTCAGCCTGTTCTGGGTGGCGACGGTGGGGGCTGTGGGCTGTAATCTGGGCTCGCTGGTCGCTTACTGGATTGGCGCCAAGGGCGGTCGGCCGCTGGTCGAGCGCTATGGCCGGTGGGTGCTGATGAGCCACCACGATCTGGATCGGATGACGGAGTTTTTCCTGAAGTATGGCTCGATTACGGTCCTCGTGGCGCGGCTGCTGCCAGTGGTGCGCACGTTTATTGCGTTTCCGGCGGGAATTGCCCGGATGCCACAACTGCGTTTTCACATCTATACTTTTGTGGGTTCCTGGCCATGGTGTTTCGCGCTGGCGTATGCGGGCATGAAGCTGGGCGAAAAGTGGCACACGGACCCGCGTTTTCAAGCGGCGTTTCACCGCTTTCATTTAGGAGTCGAGCTGGCGCTGGTGGCTGAGGCTGTCTGGTTTGTTTGGTCGCACATCAAACGCGCCCGGCAAACCGAGACGGCGCAGAACTGAAGCGAATGGGACTGGCGCGCTCGGCAAGGCGTACACTGATGGGTTGCGGGAAGACGGTCCGAAATGGGCCGACCCCCGGAGCCCTAAAAGGAAGAGGTAGGAGAGACAATGGGAACTGAAGAGCAAGGCGGCCAGAAGACAGCCGGAGCATCGAAGGTTGCGCCCGCAAAGGGCAAATTGGGAGTGATGGTGGTCGGCCTGGGCGCCGTCGCCACCACCATTGATCGCCGGGGTCGAAGCTGTTCGCCGCGGACTGGCCAAGCCGATTGGATCGCTGACCCAGATGGGCACTATCCGCCTGGGCAAACGCACCGACAATAATGCTCCGCTGATCAAGGACTTTGTGCCCCTGGCCGACTTGAACGACCTGGTCTTCACCGGCTGGGACATCTTCGAGGACAACGTCTACGAAGCGGCCGCCCACGCCGAAGTGCTGGACAAGCAGACTCTCGATCAACTGAAGCCCTATCTGGAGACGATCAAGCCGATGCCCGCGGTCTTCGACCAGTATTACGTGAAGCGCCTGCACGGCACCCACGTCAAGAAGGGCAAGAACAAGCGCGATCTGGCCGATCAGGTCGTGGCCGACATCCGCAACTTCAAGAAGACCGTGGACCGCGTGGTGATGATCTGGGCGCGTCGACGGAAATCTTCATCGAGCCGACGGCTGTGCATCAGAGCATCGAGGCCTTTGAAAAGGGCCTGGAAAACAACGACATCGGCATTGCGCCTTCGCAGATTTATGCCTATGCGGCGCTGAGCGAGGGCGTTCCCTTCGCCAACGGCGCGCCGAACCTGACGGTGGACTTCCCGGCCATGGTCGAGCTCTCCAAGAAGCAACGCCGCGCCCATCTGCGGCAAGGACTTCAAGACCGGCCAGACCATGATGAAGACGGTTCTGGCGCCGGCCTTCAAGGCGCGTATGCTGGGCGTCTCGGGCTGGTTCTCCACCAACATTCTGGGCAACCGCGATGGCGAAGTGCTGGACGATCCCGGAGTCGTTCAAGACCAAGGAAGAGTCGAAGCTCGGCTCGCTCGATTACATCTTCCAGCCGGAGATTTATCCCGAACTCTACAAGGATCTCTACCACAAGATCCGCATCAACTACTATCCTCCTCGCGGCGACAAGAAGGAAGCCTGGGATAACATCGACATCTTCGGCTGGCTGGGCTACCCGATGCAGATCAAGGTCAACTTCCTCTGCCGCGACTCGATTCTGGCCGCGCCCATCGCGCTCGACCTGGTGCTGTTCCTCGACCTGGCCAAGCGCACGCCTTCGCTGCGCTCCATCGGCATTCAGGAGTGGCTCAGCTTCTATCTGAAGTCGCCGCAATCGGCTCCGGGACTCTATCCCGAGCACGACCTGTTCATCCAGTCGATGAAGCTCAAAAACACCCTGCGCCACATCATGGGCGCCGACTTAATCACGCACCTGGGCCTCGAATACTACGACTGAACTTGCCGTTCAGGCGAACGCTCCCGTTGGTCGCAACCACCTGCGATGAGCCAACATCTCCCGCTGGTCGCAAAAGCAAAAGCCCCATCCGCAAGGGTGGGGCTTTTTGCGTCTGGGCGGGGACCACTTGCCGAGTCAGTTTATGCTACGGGGTGAAGTCAATGGTAGAGACATCGCTGTCACGTGGCAGAAGCGATTTGGGAATGTGTTTTCCGACGGATCGTTTTTCAAAGAGGAAAACATGGGGGGAACGAAACCGCCGCTCGCCTATGCTGGATTAGCCTCGAACAAAGGCTAGACTTCTTGCGGTGATTATGCAGCGTGAGTGTTTATCAGCGCCGCGACAATGCATTCCAGGCCGCGTGAGAGTCCATATAGTCTCTCCAATGCGAGATTTTGCGATTCTCAAGCTGAATGATGGAGCAAAATCGGTTGTCGTATTTCCCGCCTGTCGCGAGGACAATCCCATGAACCTCATACTCAATGACGATGACATGACCAGCGTCCGTTGTGTGGACCACCAGGTTATCTGCGGAGCGCAGCTTGATGATGTCGACGTACCCCCTGAACGCATCCATCAGGTCGGTTCGTCCCCGAATGATACGAGGCCAGCCGAGATCATAGAGAACCTCAAGAAGAAGGAAATGAGAATGAGGAGTGAATGACAAAGGAGGGAACGAAGAAGAGAATGAAGTGAAGAAGTGGATGGAGTAAAAAGAAGAAGAAGAAGAAGAAGAAGGAGGTGGAGAAAAA
>CAWBHO010000015.1:0-45412 GCA_963788415.1 uncultured Acidobacteriaceae bacterium
TTGAGCGGCCCAAGACGGTGATTGCGGCGCGGCTGACTGGGTGCAAGAACATTGTTGCCGCTCGACGGGTGAGTGCGACGCGAATTGCTGTGGCGGATTGGAATTGTGAACTGCAAACACTCAGTGCGGTTCCGAATGCGCTGACCCATGTTGGTATTCGTTCGCATCAGGTCATTTTTCAAGGCAGAGAGGAGGATGACAATTCCTTCCCCTGCTGGCTGGTGGCCACGAGTGAAGCACCGCATGAGATGACGCTCTATTTGCGCTTGCATCGCGCCGCCGCGAAGGGCGATGCACCGGATCTGCAAGCAGATATTTCAAAGGATGCGTGGCGTAAATTGAGCGCGCAGGCTCAGCCTTGGCAGGTGCAATTCGTTCCGGAGCGGCTGCTGCTTCTGGATGGTTAGGAAGATCCGAACAAGTGTATAAATCTGAGTAATTTAGGGGACCGTGCATTGAGATTGTCAGTCGGCCTGCCTATCACACGGATTGACTGTCTGCAATAAATCTGCCAGAATATCCACACGAACCGGGGGCGTGACAGGGGAAATGCATTTTGATCCCCAAGCCGCGTCTCTGGATTTTTCATTTTCAGCGGTTCAGCAGGCCAGCGCACTCGATCAGCTTCCGTAAGAACCTTTTTTTACCTTCACCCGGAAGGAGGGAGGCGTGTCTAACCAGCACGAGACCGCGAGCTCGGAGCCAGTTATGCAGTCCAATAGCCGCGCGCATTCGGCTTTGATCGGTATCTATGAGATATCGAAGCTGCTCACGCGCCCATCGCGGCTGGAGATTGCGCTCTCTGGTGTGATCAACCTTCTGGCCAGTTTTCTAGATATGAATAACGGCCTGATCGCGCTGCTGGATGAAGAAGACCGCACTTCAACGGTGGTTGGCGCTGGATGGAGCGAGGCTACCGCGCGGGAGCACTTTGAACGGCTTCCGGAACAGGCTGTGGGTCAAATCGTTGTCTCCGGTATGCCCCTGGTGGTGCGCAACATCGCCGAAAGTCCGCTCTTTACCGATTGGAGCGAGCTGAATGCGGACGGTCCTTCCTCTCAAAGATCGTTTGTCGGCGTTCCGATCAAGGGGGAAAATCGCACCATCGGCACCATCATGATCGAGCGGCTCGATGGCAACTCTTCTCCTCACACACTCGACGATGATGTGCGATTCCTGAGCATGGTGGCCAATCTTGTGGGACAGACTGTTGCTCTGCAAACGCTCGTAGCGCGCGATCGCGAGCGGCTGATGTCGGAGCGCCATCGCCTGGAAAAGGAACTGGAGGAGCGAGGCGAGCACAAGCACGAGGGAATTGACTGGATCATCGGTGACAGCGCTGCAATTCGCGAAGTCGTGGAAAAGATCCAGCAAGTTGCTCGATGTAACTTGCCGGTTCTTTTGTGCGGCGAGTCCGGCACTGGCAAGGAGTTGTTTGCGCGCGCGATTCACGAGTATTCCCCGCGCAATCAGGAGCCATACATTCGCCTGAATTGCGCGGCGCTGTCGGAGACGGTGCTCGAATCGGAACTCTTCGGCCATGAGCGGGGAGCGTTCACCGGCGCGGTAGGATTGCGCAAAGGACGATTCGAGATGGCCGACCGGGGCACTCTGTTTCTGGATGAGATAGGGGAAATCTCCGGGGCATTTCAGGCCAAGCTGCTGCGTGTGCTACAGGAAGGCGAGTTTGAGCGCGTAGGTGGCAACCGCACGATCAAAGTGGATGTGCGCCTGGTAACTGCGACCAACCGCAATTTGGAGGAAGCCGTCCTCTCGGGTCAGTTTCGTTCCGATCTGTACTATCGCATCAGCGTGGTTCCGGTTTTCCTTCCGCCCTTGCGCGAACGCCGCGAGGATGTGGATCTTCTGGCGCTGGAGTTTCTTAGCCGCTTTAACAAGGAGCACGGCGTCTCGCTCAAGCTCTCAAAGCGCGCCATGGATGCGCTCCGGGCCTGTGATTTTCCGGGCAATGTGCGCGAGCTTGAAAGCTGTATCCGGCGCACGGCCGCATTGGCCAAGGACTCAGTGATCGTGCTTGAAGATCTTGCTTGCAGCAATGGAAGTTGTCTTTCCCTGATGCTGGGCAAGTCGATGAGCAGACAGCAGTCGCGGAATATGGGTTATGTTCCTCTTCCTCTCCACTCCTCGCCTGTCGAGCTTGCCCCATCCTCTTCGAGAAGTGCGGAGCCAGCCAGGGGCGAGTCGAGCGCTGATACAAAGATCTTGACTCCCGCCGGCAACTCTTCGATTGGAGACGAGAGCGCCAATGAGCGCCGGCGCTTGGTGGATGCCATGGAGTGCTGCGGTTGGGTGCAAGCCAAGGCCGCACGCATTCTTCGCCTGACTCCGCGGCAGATGGGCTATGCTCTGCGGAAGCACAAGATCGAAATCAAGCATTTCTGAGCACCCCGCCCTGGATGCTCTCCTTCTATCTTTCTCAAATCTATTTCTTCCTCTTTCGCCCCGGATGGGGCATATCCGGCTTCGTAAAGACATGGGCGTTTTCCGACAAAATCGTCGCATCCGCAGAAAAATGTCGTGATTGTTACAGGGATAAAAACCGCGCAACGCAAACAATCATAATAACTTCCACTTTGGCGATTCACTTGCATTGCATCCTGCAATACTCGCGCTCCGGGGGACTCGAATACAACGGGGGATGCAATGGAACATGGCAACCAAAAGAAGGCCACGCTGTTGCGGGTGATGCAGCAGCCGGAGTTGCGCGGCAGCCAATCCGGCTGTAGTTCGAAGAGTGGGAGCGGAAAGTCTGGCTGCGGTTCGGCTGCCGGGCAAGGCGACCTTTCGCCCGAGCTCTGGGAGAAGGTCAAGAACCATCCCTGCTACAGCGAGGAAGCGCATCACCATTTTGCGCGCATGCATGTGGCCGTGGCGCCGGCCTGCAACATTCAGTGTAATTATTGCAACCGCAAATATGATTGCTCGAATGAGTCGCGGCCAGGCGTAGTGAGTGAGCGGCTGACGCCCGAGCAGGCGGCCAGAAAGGCGCTCGCAGTCGCTTCAGCCATTCCGCAGATGACCGTGCTGGGAATCGCCGGCCCTGGAGACCCTCTGGCCAATCCGGAGAAGACCTTCAAAACCTTTGAACTGGTCTCGCGGACGGCCCCGGACATCAAGCTCTGCCTGTCAACCAACGGCCTCATGCTGCCGGACTATGTGGATCGAATTCAGGCTCTCAATATCGACCATGTAACCATCACCATCAATATGATCGACCCGAGGGTGGGTGCGCGAATTTATCCCTGGATCTACTTCGAGAAAAAGCGCTATGAGGGCGTCGAGGCCGCCAGAATCTTGAGCGAACGGCAGTTGCTCGGTCTGGAGATGCTGACCGCGCGCGGCATTCTTTGCAAGGTGAATTCGGTCATGATTCCCGGCATCAATGACAGCCATCTAGCCGCGGTGAACAAGGCCGTCAAAGCGCGCGGCGCATTTCTCCACAACATTATGCCGCTGATCTCGGCGCCCGAGCACGGCACGGTCTTTGGCCTCAGTGGGCAGCGCGGTCCCTCGGCGCAGGAGCTGAAGCAGCTTCAAGATTCCTGCGAGGGCGAGATGAACATGATGCGTCATTGCCGCCAGTGCCGCGCCGATGCGGTGGGCCTACTCGGCGAGGACCGCAGCGCCGAGTTTACGACGGAAAAAGTGATGGAGATGGAGGTGAGCTATGATCTTGAACGCCGCCAGAGCTATCAGCAAAAAGTGGAATTGCAGCGGGATGCCGTCGTCGCCGCCAGAAAATCCGAGTTGGAAACTCTGGCGGGCAAGCACAGCAGCATCTCCATCCTGATTGCCGTCGCGACCAAGGGGAGCGGCCGCATCAACGAGCATTTCGGCCACGCCAAGGAATTTCAGGTTTATGAAGTGAGCACGTCGGGAGCAAAGTTTGTTGGCCATCGCAGGGTGGATAACTATTGCCAGGGCGGCTATGCGGAGGAAGACAGCCTGGAGACGGTCGTTCGCGCCATCAATGACTGCGTCGCAGTGTTTGTGGCCCGGATCGGCGGCTGTCCGCGCAAGGGACTGGAAAAGGCAGGAATTGAACCGGTCGATCGCTTTGCGCTGGAGTACATCGAGCAGTCAGCCATCGCGTATTTCAGAGAGTACCTGGAGCGCGTGCAAAGCGGAGAGATCATTCACAGTCCGCGCGGCGACGCAGAGATTCGACAGGGTGCGTTGATTGCCTGAGGAGCCGAATGGCAAGGGGGCGGAAAGAATGTCTGAGCAGGCTGAGTTCAATGTTGAGTTAACCCAGGCGGCAGAGAAGTTCATTCGCCGCATGATGCGTTTCGCTGCTGGCGCGGAAGCGGTCTTCCGACTGAAGGTAACTCCCGGAGGGTGTTCAGGCTATGCCGTGGAATTTGATCTGGCGGAAAGTCCGAAGGCGAATGAAGTTGTATGGGAACGCGCGGGGTTGCGGCTTTCATTCGATCCAGGGACGTGCCTGCTGCTGAATGGAGGAAAGGTGGATTTCATCGAAAGCCTTTCGCACACGGGTTTTGTTGTTACAACGGCGGGAAAGAGCGCGGAATGCTGCTCACCGGCCTCGAATCTGGTTTCAGTCGAACTGTTAACGGGGAAGATGATGAGCAGATAGGATAGGTGGAGACATGTTCTGGCGCAAAACCGAGAAGCCTTTGGATTGGCAGGGGCGCGAACTCTGCTGTGACGGATGCGTTCATCGCGAGTTAGTTCGCGAGCAGCGCTGCCGCCAAAGGCATATTTGCGTGCTCGATCGCTCCGCTCTCCGCATCGAGGAATTCTTCAAGAAAAACCCTGAACTCGCCAACGAATATCTCACGCATTCGTATTTCGAGGTGCGCGCCGCCGCCGCCAAATACGCGGATGTCTTTCGCTTGACGGCATTGCTGGACGATGAAGACGAATCGGTGCGCTGGAATGCGGCGTTGCGCCTTCCGCACCGCTTTCTTTTGCGGCTCAGGGGAGACGCGCATCGTGAAGTGCGGATTCGGGTTGCCTCGCATCTGGAAGGCGAAGAACTGATGCCTATGATGTCAGACCCGGATTACTATGTGCGTCAGGTTGTTGCCGGGCGCATCGGTGCTCCGCAGCTAAAGTACATGATCGACGATCCCGATCCCGAGGTGCGGCTCGTGGTCGCGCAGCGCATCTCCGCCGAGTGGCTGCTGGAACTGATCGACGATCCGGATGCATCGGTTTGCCTCACGGTAGCTGAGCGCCTGGCGCCCGCGCAGTTGCTTCCCCTGCGCTTTCATTCCAGTCTTCGCGTTCGCCACGAGGTCGCAAAGCGCATTCCTGTGAGTGCGCTCGATGCCATGCGCAAGGACGATGATCCTCTTGTGCGGGAGATCGTGGAAGAAAGAATCCGCACTGCGCAGCAAGAGCGCGAATGCGAGCATGCCGTGATTGAAATGAGTCGAACGCAACGGGAAGGGAGAAGACACTGAATGCCGAATGCCATGCGGGAAGATGAAATCGTCGAGCTTGATGGGCCGCCTCATTTTGAGTACGGGCAGAAGGTTCGCTCCAACCGGGTGGTGCGCAACGATGGAACCTTTCCCGGCAAGGATATTGGCGAAGTGCTTGCGAACAAGGGCGAAGAAGGATACGTGATTTCGATCGGGACTTTTCTGCAGCAGTTTTATATCTACGGAGTCGAGTTTCTGGGCAGCGGATACCGCGTTGGAATGAAGCGGAAGGAGTTGGAATCCGCCGAAGCCTCCGCCGCTGAAGGGAGAGCATGATGCAGGCAGGCACCCCGCAGTATGCCTGGGGGCAGCGCGTGCAGGCCGCCACGGATCTGTACAATGATGGTTCGTATCCGGACCAGCCGCTTGATGCCTTGCTGGTGCGCTCCGGACAAGACGGCGAAGTGGTGCAGGTAGGGCAGCACACAGACTCAGGGCTTGTCATCTATATGGTAGAGTTTGCGCTTCATCGAGTCGTTGGCTGCTTTGAGCAGGAGTTAGTCCCATGTCAATCAAATGGAGGAGCGCAATGAAGGTCATGATCCGCAGAAATCAGTCTGGAGTCCTGAGTGCATATGTCGCCAAGAAAGATTTAGAGGAGCCGGTTGTTGAAGTGGAAAAGCCGGAAATGTGGGGAGGCCTGATTACGCTTGCCAATGGATGGAGACTGGAGTTGCCCGCAATGGACGCCGCGACAAGCTTGCCTGTCACCGTCGAGGCGCGAAAACTGCAGGAAGATGAGGTTTCGGTATGAGCCTCGGATCCATCGAATCGATCGTGCAGGCATTCGATGAAGGCAATGCAATTCCGTATCTCGGACCGGGCGCTCTGACTCTAGGCTCATCGGATCACACGCTGCCTGCCTCTCCTCTCGCGCTGGTTAGGATCCTCACGGCCAAAAGCAGCGTCCCCCACAAGATCAAGAACAATCTGACCGCAGCTGCGCAGTTCATTGAGAACTTCAAGCACCGTAAAACCGTCAGCCATGCCATGACGGAGGCATTTGAAGGAGATGCGCAGCCAAACGCATTGCACATCCTGCTCATGAGCCTTCCAACTCTTCCGCTGGTGGTTCATGCATGGTATGACGACCTTCCGCAGAAAGCATTGCGCGGACATTCCTCCTGGGGCATGGCGCAGGGCGTCGCTCAGTCGGAGCATTTCGGCAATTGGGTGCATTACTTTGCTGCCGATGGATCGCTTGCCGGAGTCGCACCCGGCAGTTTGGAGCGCGAGTGGAAGACCCTGCTCTATCAGCCGCTGGGATCGGTATGGCCGGCACACAATTATCTTGTCTCCGATTCTGACTTTGTTGAAGTGCTGACGGAAATTGATATTCAGACGCCGATTCCTGAATCAGTTCAGGAGATTCGCAGGGGAAAGAGCTTCCTCTTCCTGGGTTGCCGGTTTTTCGCGCAGATGGATCGGCTTTTTGCGTGGGAAATCATGAAGCGCTCATCAGAAAAGCATTGGGCAGTCTTGCCTGAAGAGCCAACCCGCAACGAGGCTCGGTTTCTGAAGAAGTACAACATCGAACGCATCGCCATCAGCCTGGATGATTTTGTCGCCTCGTTTGCGGCAAGGCTCGCTGCGCGTTGAACAGGGATTCGCGTTAAAAATAGAACGGCGAAGCTGCATAGATGCAATCCTCAAGTCTCTGACATTCTTCCATAACATTGAAGTTCGCAAGTGTGTCCACACTGCCTTGATTCAGAGTGGACAATGCGTGCGTGACAAAGTCCTTTCGTCGCATTCTCTACAACAAAGAGCCGGGAATGTCGTGATCGACACAGTGTAGATATGATAGGCAGTTTATGTAAGTTGCTGACGAAAATGAGGATACAAAATAATCGAGTTTGGCACGGGGATTGCTTAATGATAGGCGAACACCGGAACGCGCAGATGCACATGGAGAGTGAGCATCCCGGTTCCGACACTCACTGAGTCACTGCATCGACGGTCGCAGATGAGGACATGAGTGAGACATCTTGAAACTCAAGAACGAATCACAGAACCGAGGAGGGGAACGATGGCTAAGCTGAGGCAGATTGCATTCTACGGAAAAGGCGGAATCGGCAAGTCCACTACATCGCAGAACACACTGGCGGCGCTGGCGGAGATGGGGCAGAAGATCCTCATCGTCGGCTGCGATCCGAAGGCGGATTCAACGCGTTTGATCCTGCATGCGAAGGCGCAAAACAGCATCCTCAGTCTGGCTGCGGAAAAGGGAACCATTGAGGATATCGAGCTTGAAGAAGTGATGAAGTACGGCTATCAGCGCATTCGCTGCGTAGAGTCCGGCGGTCCCGAACCAGGTGTTGGCTGCGCGGGCCGGGGCGTGATCACGGCCATCAATTTTCTTGAAGAGAACGGTGCGTACGAAAATCTGGACTACGTCTCCTACGACGTGCTCGGCGATGTCGTTTGCGGTGGATTCGCGATGCCGATCCGCGAAAACAAGGCGCAGGAAATTTACATTGTCATGTCGGGCGAGATGATGGCAATGTACGCGGCGAACAACATTTCCAAGGGAATTCTGAAGTATGCAAACTCGGGCGGTGTGCGCCTGGGCGGCCTGATCTGCAATGAGCGCCAGACCGACAAGGAATTGGATCTGGCCGAGGCCATGGCCAAAAAGCTGGGCAGCAAGCTGATCTACTTTGTGCCCCGCGATAACGTGGTACAGCACGCCGAGCTTCGCCGCATGACGGTGATCGAGTATGCGCCGGACTCGGCTCAGGCCGCGCATTATCGCAGTCTGGCGGAAAAGATTCACAACAACGCCGGCAACGGCACGATTCCTACGCCGATCACCATGGATGAACTCGAAGAGATGCTGATGGAGCACGGCATCATCAAGGATATCGACGAATCCCTGGTGGGCAAAAAAGCTGCTGAAGTCGCGGCGTAAGAGGAAGCACATTTACGGGCGCTGTCCTCATAGAGAGGGCAGCGCCCGATTCACAAACTCACTCTGAGCGAGGTCCATGATGAGCGAAAATACCGGGATCGAAGAAATCAAAGCGCGCAATGAGCAGATGATCGCCGAAGTCCTGGAGGTTTATCCAGAGAAAAGCGCAAAGAAACGCGCCAAGCATCTGGGAACCTTTGAAGAGGGTAAGCCTGATTGCGGAGTCAAGTCCAACCTCAAGACGATTCCGGGCGTGATGACGATTCGCGGCTGCGCTTATGCGGGCTCGAAGGGCGTGGTGTGGGGACCAATCAAAGACATGGTTCACATCAGCCATGGCCCGGTGGGTTGCGGCCAGTATTCATGGGCTGCGCGGCGCAACTACTTCGTCGGCACCACGGGCGTAGACGCCTTCGGCACCATGCAATTCACCTCCGATTTTCAGGAAAACGACATTGTCTTTGGCGCCGACAAGAAGCTCAGCAAACTGATCGATGAGATTGAGGTTCTGTTTCCGCTGAACAAGGGCATCTCGGTTCAGTCGGAATGTCCGGTGGGGCTGATCGGAGACGACATCGAGGCCGTATCCCGCGCAAAGAGCAAGGCAATCGGAAAGACCATCGTGCCGGTTCGCTGCGAGGGCTTTCGCGGCATCTCGCAGTCGCTGGGACACCACATCGCCAACGACTCGATTCGCGACTTTGTCTTCGACAAGCTGGGAGACAAGCCTGCGCGCTTTGAGAGCACGCCCTACGATGTGGCCATCATCGGCGACTATAACATCGGCGGCGATGCATGGTCCTCGCGCATCCTCCTTGAAGAAATGGGATTGCGCGTGATTGCGCAATGGTCGGGAGACGGAACGCTTGCCGAGCTTGAGTCTACTCCGCACGCCAAGCTCAATATTCTTCACTGCTACCGCTCGATGAATTACATCTCCCGTCACATGGAGGAGAAATACGGGATTCCGTGGGTGGAGTACAACTTCTTCGGGCCGACCAAGATTGTCGAATCGCTGCGTAATGTTGCGTCGCATTTCGACGAAAAGATCAAGGAAGGCGCCGAGCGCGTGATCGCCAAGTACCAGGCGCTCACCGATGCCGTCATCGCCAAGTATCGGCCGCGCCTCGAGGGCAAGAGAGTCATGCTCTTTGTGGGCGGCCTCCGCCCACGCCACGTGATCGGAGCCTATGAGGATCTGGGTATGGAGATCGTCGGCACCGGCTACGAGTTCGGCCACAACGACGATTATCAGCGCACCACACAATATGTGAAGGATGGCACACTGATTTACGACGATGTGAACAGCTTCGAATTCGAGAAGTTCGTGGAAAAGGTGCAGCCAGATCTGGTCGGCTCCGGCATCAAGGAAAAGTACATCTTTCAGAAGATGGGCGTTCCTTTCCGGCAGATGCACTCCTGGGACTACTCTGGCCCCTATCACGGATACGATGGCTTTGCCGTCTTCGCGCGCGATATGGACATGGCGATCAACGCGCCGGTATGGCGGATGACAAAGTCCCCTTTTTAAGCAACGCGGAAATCTGAGAGGAGGAATCACAAGATGAGTCAAAATGCAGAGAAAGTGATCGACCACTTTGAGTTGTTCCGCGGTCCAGAATACACGGAGATGTTCGCGAACAAGAAGTGCATGTTCGAGAATCCCGTGCCGGCTGAAGAACTCGCGCGGGTGAGCGAGTGGACCAAAAGCGATGATTATCGCGAAAAGAACTTTGCTCGCACGGCTCTGACCATCAACCCCGCAAAAGCCTGTCAGCCTTTGGGCGCGGTCTTCGCTGCATTAGGATTCGAAGGGACGCTGCCCTTTGTTCACGGCTCGCAGGGATGTGTTGCGTACTATCGTAGCCACTTCTCCCGGCATTTCAAAGAGCCTACCGCGGCTGTGTCTTCATCGATGACCGAGGATGCCGCGGTTCTGGGCGGGCTAAGCAACATGGTAGACGGCCTGGCCAATGCGTACAGCCTTTACAAGCCCAAGATGATCGCCGTATCGACAACCTGCATGGCTGAAGTGATCGGCGACGATCTCAATGGCTTCATCAAGAATGCGAAGGAAAAGGGTTCGGTTCCCATGGAATTCGACGTACCCTTCGCGCACACGCCGGCATTCGTTGGCAGCCATGTCACCGGCTACGACAACGTGCTCAAGGGCATCATCGAACACTTCTGGAATGGCAAGGCCGGCACTGCGCCCAAGCTGGAGCGCCAGCCCAATGGCAAGCTGAACTTCATCGGTGGCTTCGACGGTTACACAGTTGGAAACATGCGCGAGATCAAGCGGCTGTTCGACTTGATGGGAGTCGAGTACACGATTCTGGGCGATAACAGCGATGTTTGGGATACGCCCGGCGACGGTGAGTTCCGCATGTACGATGGCGGCACGACACTGGAGGATGCGGCCAACGCGATCCATGCCAACGCGACCATCTCGATGCAGGAGTTCTGCACCGAGAAGACGCTGGAAGTGATCGAGGCTGCAGGACAAGAGGTGATCGCATTCAATCATCCGGTGGGCGTAGAAGGAACGGATCGCTTCCTGCTTGAGGTTTCGCGCCTTACAGGAAAGGCGATTCCGGATGCCATCCGCAAAGAGCGTGGCAGGCTTGTGGATGCAATCGCCGATTCGAGCGCGCACATTCACGGCAAGAAGTTTGCCATTTTTGGAGATCCCGATCTGACGCTCGGTCTCACTGGGTTTCTGCTGGAGCTTGGAGCGGAGCCGGTGCATGTTCTCTCCACCAATGGCGGAGTCACTTGGAGGGAAAAGGCCGAAGCCCTGCTGGCTGCCTCGCCGTTTGGCAAGAACTGCCATGTCTATCCAGGCAAAGATCTCTGGCATATGCGTTCGCTTCTGTTCACTGAGCCGGTGGACTTCCTGATCGGAAGCACCTACGGAAAGTTTCTGGAGCGCGACACCAAAACTCCGCTGATCCGCCTGGGCTTTCCTATCTTCGACCGTCACCATCATCACCGCTACCCGGTCTGGGGGTATCAGGGCGGGCTCAACGTGTTGGTCACAATCCTGGACAAGATATTCGATCAGATGGACCAAACTACGAATGAGCCGGGCAAGACGGACTATAGCTTCGACATTATTCGCTGATTTCTTTCATTTCTTCCCGATGCTTTCGCGTGGCGATTCAAACCTGGATCGCCATACGGGAAATCTGTAGCAGGGTTGCACGGGAACCAAAGCATCTTCAGCGTTATGCCGGTGGAAAATGGGAGGAGCGACGATGGGGAATCTTGGCGCGAAGGTACAGCAGGTCTTTGACGAGCCGGGTTGCGCCACGAATCAGGCGAAGCCGAACAAGGAGCGGAAGCAGGGATGCAACAAGCTTCTCGCCCCTGGAGCTGCTGCCGGTGGCTGCGCCTTCGATGGAGCCAAGATCGCTCTGCAACCCATCACCGATGTTGCCCATCTGGTACACGGGCCGATTGGATGCGAAGGACACTCGTGGGATAGCCGTGGCTCCAAGTCCTCCGGGCCTCTTCTCTACCGCACAAGCTTCACCACGGCCATGAATGAGCAGGACATTATCTTCGGCGGCGAAAAGCACCTGTATAAGGCCATCAAGGAAATTGTCGAAAAGCATAATCCCCCCGCTGTTTTCGTCTACCAGACCTGTGTCCCGGCGATGATTGGCGACGACATCGAAGCCGTCTGCAAGGCTGCGGCGAAAAAGTTCGGAAAGCCGGTCATTCCCGTCAACGTGCCCGGATTTGTAGGGTCGAAGAACCTGGGAAACAAGCTGGCGGGTGAGGCGCTGCTGGATTATGTAATAGGCACGGAGGAGCCGGAAGAGACGACTCCCTACGACATCAATATCATCGGTGAATACAACCTTTCCGGTGAGCTATGGCAAGTCAAGCCGCTGCTGGATGAGCTTGGAATTCGCATCCTGGCGAGTATCTCGGGAGATGCGAAGTATCACGAAGTGGCTCGTTCGCATCGCGCCCGCGCGGCCATGATGGTCTGCTCAAAGGCCATGATCAACGTTGCGCGCAAGATGGAAGAGCGCTACGGCATTCCTTTCTTCGAGGGTTCGTTTTACGGAATCGGAGATATGAGCGATTCGCTGCGTAAAATCTCCCAGCTTCTTGTGGATCGGGGCGCGCCTGCGAAACTTTTGCGGCACACCGAGGGTGTGATTGAGCGCGAAGAAGCCCGTGCGTGGGAGAAGATTGCCCCCTTCAGAAAACGTCTCGAAGGCAAGCGCGTTCTGCTTTTCACGGGCGGCGTCAAGTCGTGGTCTGTGGTCGCGGCTTTGCAGGAAGCCGGCCTTGTGATTACTGGAACCAGCGTCAAGAAGTCCACCCCGGACGACAAAGTGCGCATCAAGGAACTTATAAAGGATGACGCGCACATGTATGACAATCTGAAGCCGCGCGAGATGTACGCAATTCTCAAGGAAGCGCGCGCGGACATCATGCTTTCTGGAGGTCGAACGCAGTTTGTTGCTCTCAAGGCAAGGATGCCATGGCTCGACATCAATCAGGAGCGGCATCATGCCTACGCCGGATATGTTGGCATAGTGACGCTCATCAGCGAGATCGACAAGGCGCTCTCCAATCCGGTCTGGGAGCAAGTGCGCCGGCTGGCTCCATGGGAGCAGGCGGCGATGCGGAATGCGGTCCAATTTCACTTGGCACAAGAGCATTAGCGCTGAGGGTATGCATATGGCGAGAGCAGTTACAGGCGAAAAGCATTGCACGGTCAATCCGCTCAAGATGAGCCAGTCGATTGGGGCCGCGCTGGCCTTCATGGGTGTGGAAAATGCGATGCCTCTGCTGCACGGCTCGCAGGGATGCACTTCCTTTGGCCTTGTGCTGTTTGTGCGTCACTTCCGCGAGGCCATTCCGATGCAGACCACGGCCATGAGCGAGGTGGCCACGGTGCTGGGCGGATTCGATAACGTCGAGCAAGCGCTGGTCAATATCGCCGACCGCGCCAAGCCTGCGCTAATCGGAATTTGCACGACAGGAATCTCGGAGATCAAGGGAGATGACCTGCGCGGCTTTCTCAAAACGATTCGCGCCGCTCATCCGGAGCTGGAGCCTATTGCATTGGTCGATGCCTCGACGCCGGATTTTGAAGGAGCCTTTCAGGATGGGTGGACAGCGGCGGTCACGCGGATGATCGAGGAGTTGGCCGAGGTTCCGCTGATGCAGAAAAGACCGACCAGACGAATCAATGTCCTCCCCGGTTGCCATATCACACCAGGGGACATTGATGAACTGCGCGACATCTTCGATGCATTCAGTCTCGATCCAATCTTTCTTCCAGATTTGTCCGGTTCTCTCGACGGGCATATCCCCGATGAATTTTCACCCACCACGCTGGGCGGAATCTCGGTAGCGCAGATTCGGAAGATGGGCTCAGCGCTCTACACCATTGCGATTGGCGAACAGATGCATGGGCCCGCCATCACGTTGGAATATCGGACTGGCGTTCCGTACAAGCTGTTCGACAGGCTGACAGGACTGGCGGTCAATGATGAACTGATGGAATTTCTTTCCAGCATCAGCGGTGTTCCAGTGCCGCGAAAATATCGCCGTCAGCGCAGTCAGCTCATTGACGCGATGCTGGACGGGCACTTCTATTTTGGAGGAAAGCGCGTGGCCATTGCCGCCGAGCCAGATCTTCTCTGCGCGATGGCGCACTGGCTGCATGAGATGGGATGCGAGATTCAGGCTGCGGTGACCACGACGCAATCGCCCGCTCTCGAAAAAATTCCTGTGGAAGAAGTCGTGCTTGGCGATCTGGAGGACTTTGAGTTGAGAGCATCCGGAGCCGATCTTCTGGTGACGCATTCGCATGGGCGCCAGGCATCGGAAAGGCTTGGCATTCCACTCTTTCGTGCCGGTCTGCCCGTCTTCGATCGTCTGGGTGCAGGACATCAGCTCTCGGTGGGCTACCGCGGAACGCGCGACTTGATTTTTGAGGTTGGTAATCTCTTCATTGCGAATGCGCATGAGCCAACACCCAGAACCTGGATGCCTGCGAATGAAATGACGCAGCCATTGGTTTCGATTCAAACACATTGATCACTTTTTACTCTCAAGGGGGGAGATATGAAGGTTGCATTTGCAACAGCGGATGGGGTTCACGTCGATTCTCACTTCGGCTGGGCTAAGAAAATTGCCATCTATGATATCGCTCCGGATTACTGCCGCTTTGCCGCCAGCGTCGAGTTCAGCGGCAGCCTGGAGGAAGACGGCAACGAGGACAAGCTGGGGCCGAAACTTGAAGCCATCAAGGATTGCGCAATCCTCTACGTGGCCGCAATTGGCGGTTCGGGAGCGGCAAGAGTCGTGGCCAAGAATATTCACCCGGTGAAAGTGGCAGAGACCGCGAAGATCGAAGACATCCTGTTGCAATTGCAGAAGGTGTTGAGTGGAAATCCTCCACCATGGCTGCGCAAGGCGCTCAACAAAGGGGGAGAGCGCGTTCTGGACTTCGAAGACGAGGTGATTTATGGATGAGAGCGCAGTGCAAACGCCGGCGCCGGCTATGCGCGGTTTTCTCGGCGAGTTGATCAAGCAGTGGAGAGCGCAGGACATTCATGGAACATGGGACGCAAAGAGCGATGCCGAACTGCTTGCGCCGTACATTATCACCAGAGAGCAGCGGCGCGAAATGGCGCTCATGGGCGACCCGGACCCCGATACGCTCTGGCGCCTGGAGCTGTTCTATAACGCGGTAGGTCTGGCCGTCGAGCGAGTCACCGGGGTCATGGTCTCTCCGATCATGAAGCTGCACCATGAAGGGTTTGGACGGCTCGTGTTGACCGCGGGCAGGCTGATTGTGATCAACAAGCACATGCGCGACGTGCACAGATTTGGCTTTGAAAGCATGGAAAAGCTGGAAGCTGAAGGAGAAAGACTGGTAGAGAGCGCTTTGGAGTGGATTGAGAAGTACCCCGAAGTTGCCCGTTACTAGGAGCTGCACGATTGACTAATTCTGAAGCTCCCGAAGAGGAAATCAGGGAATTCTCGATGCAGGCAGTATCAGCCAGGATGGGTCTTCGCGATCAGGCCGAGGATCATCCGATCGACTGGAAGTGGGTTCCGCGATTGCGATGCGGTTTTGCAGAATACATTGCGAACTCAAGATCAAACGCGCCCTTCTGCGGGCAACTGGAGAGTGAATGGAAGCGACGCAATCGGCACTTCAATCGTATACGCGCGACGGCCGTGTATGGAATCCATCGTATCTGCAGGCCATTGATCCTGATCTCTGCATTGGATGCGGACGCTGCTTCAAGGTTTGTGGCCGCTCGGTAATGACTTTGCAGGGTTTCACGGAGGACGGCGACCTGGTTTCGCTGGACGACGACGAAGAGATCTTGCGCAAGGTCATGACAGTAACCGATCCCGGCGCGTGCATTGGATGTGAAGCTTGTGCGCGGGTATGCGGGAAAAACTGCCAGTCTCACGGACCATCCTGAGAGGAAAATCATGACGCCAGAGGCCATCTATTCCATTTTGCTGCGGGCGAATGCGGAGACTGACTGTGAAGCATTCGATGGACATGTGCTGGCGTGCGTCTTTGCTTCCGGAGTCGCTGAGGTCCAGGATGGCGGATCATTCACGGACGCGCTTGGAATCTGCGGTACCGCTCTTCGTCACAACATTGAGAGATATTTTCCCGGGACGCTGCAGCAACTGGAAGCCTTTGACCTGGACAAAGAACCGGTCATTGAAGACGATGAGCGCTGCCTTCGCGAGTTATTGTGGCGCTTTCGCACGGCTCCGTCTTCACTCAACTCGCTGCTGTCTTCTCTCGTGTCCCGCAGAGCGACGCGTCCGAATCATCTATGGCAGGATCTTGGGCTGTCTGACCGAAATGAACTGTCCAGGCTGATGCAGCGTCATTTTGCTTTGCTGGCCCGACGTAACGATCAGGACATGAAGTGGAAGAAGTTCTTCTACCGCATGATTTGCAGGGAAGAAGGATTTCGCATGTGCACAGCTCCTTCCTGTTCGGAATGCAGCGACTTTCCGAGTTGTTTTGGCGACGAAACCGGTGAAAGTCTGCTGGCCCGCACTCGCCATCGACTGGAGACTCCCAGGCTGAATTCGATTGAAGACGCGCTCTCGCTTTGATCGATATGTGACATGTAACAAACGTGACAATGTGCATTTCAGACGCACGGCTCTGACCATAACTATTCTGCTTTCAATGTCATGCAATTGGCCCGCGACTTGCTATTTGCAATGCAGAAGCAGGCGGGGAGGGCGGAATGGTTGAACTGACAGAAGCGGCGGCGAACGCGTTGCAAGCGGCGATCGCTTCGGTTCCTGAATCCATCGCCGGGCTTCGTCTCGTTGCGGAGGCTGGCGGATGCTCAGGGCCGCGCTATCAGATGGGCCTCGTTGAAAGAGCTGAATCGAGCGACATTTCCTGTGAAAGCCGAGGCGTCATCATCTTCATCGAGCCGTCTTCACTTGCATTGGTCACAGGAACCACCATCGATTATATCGATGACCAGGACGGTACAGGATTCTCGTTTCGCAATCCACAGGCAATATCCAGGGGCGGCTGCGGGAAGTCCTGCTGTTAACCGGATGCAATTGAGGGAGATTGCCATGACGGAGATGCTCGCACCAAGCCAATGGGCATACCTCGATAACAACGCGACAACGCGCACCGATCAGCGTGTTGTGGATGCCATGCTGCCGTATTATCGGGAGAACTTCGCAAACCCTTCCTCTATGCATGATCTGGGCCAGGCCGTGGCCGATGCAGTTCGCGTAGCGCGAACTCAGATTTGTTCGCTGCTTGGCGCCGGACGCGAAAGCGAAATCATCTTTACCTCGGGCGGCACTGAATCCAATAACACCGCGATTCTCTCGGCTCTTGAGACACAGCAGAGGCGCAATGAAATCATCACCTCTCTCGTCGAACACCCGGCGGTGCTTGCGGTTTGCGCGTATCTCGAGCAAACAGGGAAAGCGAAGATTCATCGCATTCCAGTTGATTGGAATGGAAACCTCAAGCTCGACGCGTATCGCGCGGCGTTGAGTGAGAAGACCGCGCTGGTAACCATGCAGTGGGCCAACAATGAAACTGGCGTGTTGTTTCCCGTGGAGACGCTGGCGGCCATGGCGCATGAGGTTGGAGCATTGTTCCACTGCGACGCCGTGCAGGCTGCGGGAAGAGTTTCTCTGAATGTCCAGAATGCGAAGATCGATATGCTTTCGATTTCTGCGCATAAAATGCACGGGCCGAAAGGCATCGGCGCTCTCTATCTGCGTAACGGGGTCAGGCTCTGTCCATTGATTCAAGGCGGAAGGCAAGAGCGCGGCAAGCGCGCGGGCACGGAGAATACACCCGCGATTGCCGGTTTTGGCATGGCTGCGGAATTGGCGGCGCATGCTCTGCATCATGAGATGAGGAGGGTGGAACTTCTGCGAAATCGACTCGAGCGCGAGATTCTGCGCAGGGTGCCTGGATCGCTTCCGATTGGCTACCGCAGCGATCGCCTGGCTAACACGCTCAACATAGCCTTTGAAGAGATCGAGGCGGATTCGATCCTGGCGATTCTGAATCGCGCGTCGATTGCCGCTTCTTCCGGTTCGGCCTGCAGTACCGGGTCGATGGAGCCATCACACGTCTTGCGCGCCATGAAAGTTCCGTTCAGTCACCTGCGTGGAGCGGTGCGCTTTTCCTTGTCGCGAGAGAACTCGAATGAAGACATTGATCGGGTTCTCGAAGTGCTTCCGCAAGCAGTGCGCGATCTGCAAGCCCTATCTGCTCCCATGGAGGCAGTTTATGACTAGTTCGCAGAAAATTATCATCAACGACTCAACTCTTCGAGACGGTGAACAGGCTCCAGGTGTTGCCTTCACGCTTGAAGAGAAACTGGCCATTGCTCTGGCGCTGGAAGACGCCGGTGTGGATGAAATCGAGGCTGGCACTCCAGCGATCGGAGATCGGGAGATCGAGGAGATTGCGGCCATCGGCGGCGCGCTGAGCCGCTCCGAGCCCATCGCCTGGTGCCGCATGACGCGTGCAGATGTGAAAGCCGCGCGAAAGACCGGATTGAAGCGGGTCAATCTTTCTATTCCGCTCTCCGATATTCAAATGCGGGCCAAACTGAGCCTGAATCGAGACGGCGTGCTGAACCGCATCCGAGATGTGATTGCCTATGCCGTCGATTGCGGATTGCGGGTGGCCATGGGCGGAGAGGACTCCAGTCGCGCCGACATGGACTTTCTGCATATCGCTGTGGAAGCTGCCGCTCGCGCGGGCGCGCATCGCTTTCGTTATGCCGACACACTCGGCAACATGGAGCCATTTGCGGTCTATGACGCGTTCACTTTGCTTAGCTCGGTCACTTCCATCGAGTTGGAGTTCCACGGCCACGATGACCTGGGGTTGGCCACGGCGAATACTCTTGCGGCAATCCGTGGAGGAGCAACTCATGCCAGCGTTTGTGTGCTCGGCCTGGGAGAACGCGCCGGAAACGCGGCGCTTGAACAAGTTGCTGCCTGCCTTGGCCGGTTTCACAAAGGAGGAAGCAATCTGAATCTTGCGCATTTGCCTAGACTTGCTGAAGTTGTAGCCAGGGCGGCGCGCCGTCCCATTCCGGTGGGGAAAGCGATTGTCGGAGACAATGCATTTACGCATGAATCAGGCATTCACGTGGATGGGCTGCAGAAAGATCCTTCCACATATGAGGAGTTGTCGCCGCAGACCTTCGGCCGAGCGCGACGAATTGTTTTGGGGAAGCATTCAGGAATGGCATCCATCGCGGGAGCCTTGCAATCGCTCGGACTTTCGGCGGACAAGGACCGCACGCAATGGGTTCTTGCTCAAGTGAGACAGCGATCGATGCAGGCCAAGCGCGTAGTGAGTACAGACGAGCTGTTGGACTTCTACCGGCGCTCCAGTGATGGCGCATCGTTCATACATACTCCTCTGGAGGTGAAATATGACTGTGCTTGAAGAACTAAAAAACCTATCTTCCGCCGAAGACTTCTTCTCCTATCTTGGCGTCTGCTATGATCCCGCCGTGTTGAATGTCGCCCGGCTGCACATCTTGAGACGCATGGGAGATAATATTCGCACCTCAGGCATGGAACCGGATGAGGCTAAAGCTCGCGCCTACTTCCGCGCTCACCTAGAGCAGGCATACCAGGATTTTGTAAGATCGACTCCGATCAAAGAGCGCGTTTTCAAGGTTCATCAGGATGCTATTCGCTCCATATCCGCTCCGCTGGTGCATCTGTCCATCCCAGGAATGACCAAGGGAACGCCCTAGACAGGCTGCCCGCGCGGCCTTGTCTGCGTAGCTTACCGGGAGTACGTAGCCGCTCTGGAAGCCGGAGAATATTTATTCCGATCGCAGTCCAAAAATGGAGAATATTTCTCGATTTGCATCTCATCTTCATTCCATCCTTATCTCTTCGTTCTTAGTCTTCCGATAGATCACTTATCTTTCTTGTATTGTGCCTGCCAGTATGTCCGGGGCGGGTGATCCAGAAGAACCCCCGGGGTCTGTTTCCGGGAAAAGCCCGATAAACATCTACTTCAGGAGAATCAGCATGGCAGAACACAAAGGACCTCAGATGGAGGCCACTCTGGGCCTTACCGGACTGACCAGCAATGCGATGGCCCTCATTGCGCCAGGTGCTTTTCTCTGGCTTACCTTCTACATTCAAGCCACTACGGGCTCCACTGCGCCGACAATGTGGTTGGGAATTTTTGCCGCGCTGTTGCTTTGTTTGGCCACGGCGGTTGCCTACGCGGAGATTTCCAAGCTTTATCCCGGCACTGGCTCCAGCTACTACTACGCCGAGCAGGCGCTCCTGTCCAGGGATAGGTTCTTCAAGTATGCCCGCATCGTAAAGTTTATCGTCGGCTGGGGATCGCACCTTTACTACTGGGTGTATCCCGGCGTAATGGTTGCTACTACGGGCATCTTTGTGGGCTATGTAACGGGATTCCTTTATCCAGGTTTTCTGAGCGGCTCAAATCCCGGTCCCGTTTTCATGGCGCTGGTGGCAGTCTCCTTTTCTTTGTTTGTAGCCTGGATCGCCCAGAAAGGGGCGGGCGCTTCGACCGCGGTGAACCTCGCGATTAATATTGTGCAAATCTCCGCGTTAATGGTTTTTAGCGTACTTGCTCTCGGGTATCGCGCCAGCCATCCAGCGGGTGCGCCCGCTTTCCAGTATGACGGGCAGACGCTTGCGACTTATAGTTATCAATTTGCCACGGCCAAGGACGGCTCCACGGTTCGTGATGCGAGTGGTGTTCCGGTCCCGCTGCGGAATGCGGCAGGCAAGCCCATTCCTTTCACCATTGAATATCCCGAAAAGAGACGCCAATGGCAACTTCCTTACTCACAAAAGCGCTCTTTCTGTGATTGCGCCGCACAAGTTCAGTTTTGTATTCATTCAGGCGACGGTTGCAATCTTGATTCTAGTAGGCTTTGAGTCGGTGACATCGATGGGAGGCGAGGCCAAAAATCCAACCAAGCATATTCCAATAGCCGTTATCGCCTCGTTACTGATTCAGGGCCTAATATGCTATTTGATTGAATATTTCGCCGCAAATTACTTTCTGAACTCCGGGTACACGATGCAGAGCGCTGCCTCCTCGGCTGCACCGATTGGCGATATGATGATCATTGTAGGTGATGCGCTGCTAGGCCACGGCAACGGAAGGTACTTCATGTTGGCGGAAGCCTTTACGGTGTTTCTGGCCCTGATCGGCACAACGCTAAGCTGCATGAATACTGGCGCCCGCGTAACCTACGCCATGGGTAGAGACAACGAGGTTCCTGAGCACTTCGGAGTGCTGCACTCCAGGTCGCTTACTCCGCGACGGGCTATTTGGGCGCTCGCCGTCATCTCTGCGATTATCGGAGTGATTGCAGTTTCTTTGGCGTTTTGCGACGCAGGTGCCCCTTCAGACGCTTCTATTGCGGCATTGCCTCACGGCATCTTTTCCAGCTTCGGCTATAGCACGCACGATAAGATGGCGGGATTGCCTAACTCGTTGCTGACCATTACTCTCACTTCAAACTTTGGCACCTTTATTTTGTATGCGCTCAGCTGCGGACTATGCATCATGGCCTATCACAAGCGTCACGACTACAATATTGTTCGTCACTTGCTCATTCCGGGATTTGGATTGGTCGCCAACCTCGTTTGCATGGCTTTTTATCTGATCAGCCCGGTCTTCGGCTTGGGAACTTTCAAGGAACCCCTTCTCGCGCTGGGCATCTCCACGGTCTGGGGCATTTACGGGGCAATCTACTTCATACGATCATCGAAAACCAGGGGAATGGATGTTTTCCTTACCACGAAGCAAGGAGTTGTAAAGGAGAAGACCGAATATGATGGGATCCGCGTGGAGACTTCAGCGAAGCGTTCCTGACGGAGAGAAGGCAACGGATTGTTCATCACGAACAAGAGACCGGTTTTCGACTGCACCGCCAAGTGTGTGATCTGATAGTCGACTCCGAAGCTTTGCAGGTGGTTGACAAGGCCATGCGGGGAAGTGAAGAACATCTCGGTGCTGCTGGCTATTGGCTTGGCACAGGGCGGCTACCGCGGGATTCTGACGGTGAGCAAGGGCGCCAAGGAAGACACGGCGGGCTGAACTCGCTTTCTGCGCGAGATGAATCGGCGCTGCCTCAAGGTCGTCGAGCCGTTCGTCTGCGACAAGTGCCTGGTTTCCTTGGTTCTGCTTCAGGCATTGGATCCCTCCCAAAGTAGGACGCGAGTAAGCGGCTCCGTGGCGATGCGCGATGCGTCTTCTGGAACGACGAGAAAGCAGTTGGCGTGCGCCAGTGCTACAAGATCGCCTGATCCTTGCCAAGGAAGCACTTCAACCTCGGGCAAAGCGTTCAACTGGCCGCCAAAGCTGCAACGGGCCGGCAGAAAGCGCGTCAGCCCTGCCTTTGCGTAATCGTTTACGAGGCCGCGGATCTGCGCGAGTGCGAAGTGCGGTCGAGCCTCGCTTCGCCCGGCGAGCGCCTTCAGGACAGGTGCGCCAAAGAGCAGGAACGTCACCGCGGACGAGAGCGGATTGCCTGGCAAACCGAAGAATGGAAGTGGTCGTCCAGCGCTCTTGGAGCTGCCAGGCAGGGGCTGGAATTCGCCAAAGACCAAGGGCTTTCCGGGCTGCATACGCACACCTGTCCATATCATCTGCGCTCCCTTTCGAGACAACGCCTCCTCGACAAAATCGTACTTGCCGGCTGACACGCCGCCTGAGAGGACAAGCATATCCGCTGCCCGCGCCTCCTCGATGGCGTCTTCCAGGCCGGCGACAGAGTCGGCGACCGGCGCGAAAAGCCACGGCTCTCCACCGATGTTGCGAACCATTTCCGCAAGCATGAGGCCATTGGAATTGCGAATGCGCCCAGGCGGGGGGACTTCGTCGATCGGCGCCAGTTCGTCGCCAGTGGTGAGAATTGCGACTCGCGGACGCCGGAAGACCTTCAAGCGCGCCGCCCCACAAGAGGCCGCAAGAGCCATCTGGGGAAAGCCCAAGTGAGTTCCCGACTGCAGCAACTCATCGCCGGCGCGCGCCTCGCTTCCGTGCCGAACGATGTTTTCTCCCGCGCGCAGAGTGCGGGCCGAAAGCAATCTCGTCCTTCCATCGGAAGTCTCAATATGCTCGATCATAGCCACGGCGTCGGCGCCTTCAGGAATCGGCGCTCCGGTCATGATCTCCCAGGCTTCGCCGCAACCGAGGCTGCCTGCCGGAGATTCTCCCGCGCGCACCGAGCCACTTATGCGCAAAAAGCCGTGCGCGGAAGCATCTCTCGCCTTGCAGGCAATTCCATCGCGCGTCGACCGGTCAAAACGCGGTTGATCTGCGTCTGCCAGCAAGACCGAAGCAAGTGTGCGACCACCTGCGTCCGCAAGGCCGACCAGTTCCGAAGGGATTGGATACGCGCACAGACTTTTCATGTATTCCGCAAGTCTTGCGGACGCTTCTTCATAACTCGGAAGAGCGTTTTCCATCTGCTTTCCTCTGCTTTCCTTGATCCTGTCCACGAATTGCCAGCCCGACTCCGGTTGACCTCGCGATCTGGGCGTCAACCGGAAGAAACCTGCCGCCTCTTCGCGTGGACTGCTCCGTTATGAAGTTTAGCCGTCTTCAGGAATCCGTCGCGCTCGATAACATGAGCCGCCGTTGCTTCCACGGCAAAAGCATTTCGTCTCCAGCAGGGCCGCTCAGATCAGCCGATCCCCGGCGTTCCTCATGTTGTAGCCTGTGCAGGCTTCTACCTCATGGCGGAATGAAGAGTGACCCAGGGTTTCAATCAGCGTCTGAACAGGCGGAAAGCTCAGGTCTGCCCGGCGAATGACCAGGTGGTAGGGCTTCTGCGCCAAGGAAATGAAATCCAGTCCCAGGGCTCGCGCTACCACAGGAGTGCTGATGCAACAATCCACCTCGCCGCTGCGCACCATGCGCGCCGCGGGAAGATGGCCCAGGGTGACTTGCTCGTAGCCTTTGACTAGTTTGGCGGCGATGCCGGCCTTGCGCAGCAGGTCGTCCAGCAAGCGGCGGCAGCCCGCGCCCGGCTCGCGATTGGTGAACCGCACGTCTTTGCGCGCCAGATCGGCAACGCTCAAAATCCGCTTGGGATTGCCCTGCGCAATCACCAAACCCTCTTCCCACATCGCATAGGAAAAAATGGCCACTGCGTTACGGCCGAAGAGCTCGGTGATGGGCAGCAGATCGGTCTTTCCCGTGGCCTTGTCCACCAGATGAGTGCCGGCGATGTGCGCCAGGCCATCCCGCAGCAGTTCTAGCGCGCGCGAGCTGTTCTCGTAAACAATCACCAGTTCGCAGCCCTGCTCCTGGAGCGAACGCGCGAGAGCGGAGACGCTTGGATCGCAGCCGGCAATCAGGATGCGCTTTGAACTCTTCCACTTGTCTCCCAGTATCCGCACCTTCGCGGTCGGATTGCGCTTTCCCCCGCGCGCCGGTTCGAGGAGCGTGGCGTCGGCAGGGGGCAGACCCCAGCCTCCTGGCTCCGGCGCCACGGCTACCAGGCGGCCGCTCACGCTGCAAAGCCGCAAGAGCTGTCCCGCGGTCATCGACTCGGTATCGCCCAGCAGCGTCGCTTCGACGATCTCATCCAGCTCGGCGTCCTCCGGCCCGATTTGAAATATCTCCTCGACCGTGGCGTCAAGCACGCGCGCCAGCTTCAGGCTGACCGCGGTATTCGGCACATACGTTCCGGCCTCGATGGCGTACACGGTCTGCCGGCTGACGCCGATCTTGGCGGCCAACTCCGAGGCGCCCAGTCCCCGCTTGACTCTCCACTCCGCGAGATTGGTTCTGACATCCACCGTCATTTCGGCAGCTCCTTGCGCGGATCAATTGTATCCTATAGGTAACAGTTGACGTTGATAAGAGGAACCATGCACAGCGAAAAGCCGGGGTTCGCAGCCGCCATCCCGCCGATGAAAGCCATCGGCATTCTCCATACGCCTTTTCTTCATACGAAGGGCACGCCTATTCAAGCCGCGGTGGCCGGCGGTGCCCGCGGCGTTGTCGAAGTCTTCCCGGAGTTTGCCGAGGGGCTCAAGGATGTCGAGGGCTTCGAACGCCTGTGGCTGATCTACCTGCTGGACCGCGCCTCGGCGCCGCAGTTGATCGTTCGCCCCTACCTGGACACCCAGGAGCACGGCATCTTTGCCACGCGCGCTCCAGCCCGCCCGAATCCGATCGGCATCTCGGCTGTGCGCCTGCTCGGCGTGGAAGGGAATCGACTGATCGTCGCGGATGTGGACATACTCGACGGCACTCCCGTGCTGGACATCAAGCCCTACGTTCCGTCCTTTGATGGATTCCGCGCAACGCGCATTGGCTGGTACGGGGGCAAGACCGCACAGGGAGTTGTGGCGGATGATCGTTTCGAGGCGCACGAGCCGGAGATTCATCGCGATTGAGTTTCCTTCGCCAATTCCGCGACGGCGTTCAGCGCGGATTCGATTTCGGCCAGGGTGGTAAACGCACCGGGGCTGAAGCGCACCGTTCCTGTCTCATGTGTGCCTTGCGTGTGATGCGCCAGCGCAGCGCAGTGCCAGCCCGGACGGCATGCAATGTCGGCCCGGCGCTCCAGTTCCTCCGCAACGCCAACCGGGTCCATGTCGCAAATGTTGAACGAGACCACGGGCGCACGCGGCAATTCAATCGGCGGACCGTAAACCGTGACTCTCTCGATCTTCGCAAGGCCGGCAAGCAGTCGCTGTGTCCGCTTTGCTTCACGGCTCGCGATGGCTGCCACGCCCTTTCGCAACAGATAGCGTGCAGACTCATTGAGTCCGGCGATGCCCGGAAGATTCAGCGTTCCGCTCTCCAGCCGGTCGGGATAGAACGACGGCTGATGTGAACTGTTGGATTCGCTGCCCGTGCCGCCTTCTTTCAAAGGCCGCAGGTCAATCGTCTCGCTCACATACAGGCCGCCGGTTCCCTGCGGGCCAAGCAGTCCCTTGTGCCCCGGAAAGGCCAGCAGGTCGATGTGCATGGCCTCGACATCGATAGGAATTGCGCCAGCGCTCTGCGACGCATCCACCAACATGGCGATTCCGCGCGCCCGCGCCAGGGCGCCGATCGCGGCCACCGGCTGAATCGCTCCGTTCACATTCGATGCATGAAGAATGGCGATGAGCTTGGTATTGGGACGCACGAGACCTTCCACCGCTCTTCCATCCACGATGCCGGATGGGCTGGCTTCCGCTATGGAGAGTTCAACGCCGCGCTCCGAAAGCGCGATCAGCGGACGCCAGACCGAATTGTGCTCCATGCTGGAGCAAATTGCGTGATCGCCCGGCGAGAGCAAGCCTTTGATCGCCAGGTTGAGCGCCTCGGTTGCATTCGAGGTGAAGCAGATGCGCAACGGGTTGGCGATGCCGAACAGCTGCGCCAGATGCTCGCGGCACTCTTGAACCAGAGCGGCAGCGTCCATTGCAAGACGATGGCTGGTTCGTCCCGGATTGCCGGCGCAGCGTGTGAGCGCGGCCGAAACCGCGCGCGCCACGTTCGCAGGCTTGGGCCAGGAGGTTGCCGCGTTGTCCAGATAGATCATCGCGCCTGGTCCTCGACGGGAGATTCACCGTGCGTCTCTTCCAGTTCCGTGAAGATGCCGCCCGGCTCAATCTTCCATTTGCGGCACATCTCCTCCAGCAGCGGCAACTCCTCAAGCTGGCAGCGCAACGCGAAGCTGCATCCGCTGAACGCATAGCAGCGCGGCGTGCGCACCATCTCCACGTGCACGCCCTCGCGATAGAGCGCCCGCTTGAGCAGCGCCACCTGATTCAACGACGCAAAGACCGCGAGCCGTCGCGCCACGCACTCACCCCCCGATGCTGCTGGCATCAAATAGGTGCTCGTCGGCGAGCGATAGCACCTCATCCGCGCCGGCGTAGAGCTGATCCTTCACGCGAATCTCGACACGGCGTCCGTCCGCTTCCAAAAGTACAAACCAGTCAGCGAGCGACTTAGCTTTTTCCTCGAAGATCATGGTGCCGTGCATCACGCTGCAACCGGTCACGGCCTCCACGCCCTGGCCGAAGAAGCTGCCTCCGTGCACCACGGCGTTCGCGGCGCCTCCGCGTGCCACTCCAAGCTCATGCATCGCCCGCCGCCCCGCTCTCATGCCCAGCGTAAGCGCCACATTCATCGTGTCCCAATGCAGCAGGCGCGAGGTGGTCAGCATCTCCGTCTTCTGGCACCAGTGCAGCGGTGCGTCGGCCCAGGGAAAGCAATCGTAGCGCGGAATATAGATTTTGATGTCCAGAATCGGCGTGCCGTCCACCGCATCCAGGCCGCGCACATACAATCGATTGTCCTCACGCTTCAGCAGTTCGACAATGCACGATCCCATGCCCGACGGCCGCGCTGGCGAGCGGCTGGTGTAAACGCCCTTGCAGGTAGGCTCGCCGATCAGCGGCATGGTGAGCTGCTCTTCGCCCTCGGGGATGTTGGCGCGCCGCTTCCACTCTTCGCGGCGATGCTGCCGGTAGATGACGTGCAGATGCGAGAAGTGCTCCAGGCCGATCAGGCCCTCGGTCAAATCCTCGCGGATGGAGAGGCAGCTCTGTTCGCGATATGTGGGAAGCTGGTCGAAGTTCTTCAGTTCGGAGACCACCACCCCAATCGGGCGAATGGTTACAGGCTGTTGCCAATCGTAGCTCATTTTCTTTCCTTTGCTGATTGAGAATTTCTTTGGGAAATCGGGTTCATTTTTTCCTGCTATCCGGCTTTTTCGCGGCTGTGGCCAGAATTTCATTCAACTGCGTTTCGCTCAATTGCACGTGATAGAAGGTCGCGTAAAAGTGCCGCGTCTCCGCGCGCATGTCGTAGTGAAACAGATCGGGATAAAACAGGTTCGCCAACCACTTGATGCCAATAATCCGGTTTGCCGAGGGCGGCCGGTCGATCCAATTGAAGGGATATTGCGGCGTCTCGAAGACCTCTCGGTTGCGCACCGCGGCTACCTTCCTCCAGGCCGGATTGCTCCAGACCTCCCGGTAGAACTCGCCGGGAGAGGAGGTGTGGTCGTAGCCGGAGATCACCACCTCCGGATTCCAGCTCAGCACCTGCTCCATGGAAACCGGGGTGTGCCCATATCTCTGCTGGCCGGGCACGTCGGCCACGTTCAGCCCACCGGCGAAGTCGATCGCCTCGGAGTGTATCGATCCGGCCGGCTCGGTCTCCAGTCCGGTTGGCCCCTCGGCGTAGTAGACCCGGCGCCGCTTGGCTGCGGGAATGGCGCTGATCTTCGTTTCGATCTCCTCAATCGTCTGGCGGCATTCGGCGGCCAACTGAGCGGCGCGCGTGGGGTTTCCCAACAAGTCTCCAGCCACAAGATAGGTTTCAGGCAGCTTTTTCAGCTCTCCGCTGAGGATGAATACCGGAATATGAGTCTGCTGCTGGACCCGTTCGGCCATGGCGTAGCCCATCGCATCGCCCATGGAGATGATCAGGTCAGGATGGGCCTTGATGATCGTCTCCAGGTTGCCGGTATTGCCCTTGCCATACCAGCCGCCGAGCACGGGCAGGTGGTTGTAAGGCTCCGCATAGAACGCCAGCTCTCCTGGGTCAGGGTAGTAGTTCCAGCCCGCCAGCAATTCCGGCGAGAGCGTGTAGACCAGAACCGTGCCCACTGGGCTCATTCCCAGAACGCGGGTGATTTTTTTGGGGACGATGACGGTGCGGCCCGCCATGTCGGTCATCACACGCTGATCGCTGCGCGTCCCTGGGCCGGTCGAGTGCCGGTGGGAGCAGCCGGCGAGAGTAAGAAGCACAGTCAGGGATACGAGCCACTTTTTCATCACGATTGCCTCGATTCGTCTGCCTCAGTTCATTCGGGGAACTACAACCTTCATGCCGAGCCCGGCATCGACAATGCGCAGAGGAGTTTCATAGGCATCCTCCAAAGAGGCCTGGGTCAGCGTATTCTCCGGGCGGTCGATGGCCAGAATACGCCCTTGTTTCATCAGCGCAACCCGGGTGGCGCACAGAAAGGCAAAGTCCGGGAAGTGTGTGGTCATCAGCAGTCCAAGGCCACTGGCGGCCAATTCTCTTACGTGGCGCAGGACGCGCATCTGGTTGCCGAAATCGAGATTCGAGGTTGGCTCATCCAGAACCAGAACCCGCGCCTGTTGTGCCAACGCGCGCGCAATCAGCACCAGTTGACGCTCGCCGCCGCTCAGTTCCGTGTAGCGTTGGTGGGCCAGGCGCAGAATGCTCAGCCGGTCGAGGGCCTCGTCGGCAATGATGATGTCCCGCTTCCCCGGCGACGAAAAAGCCGCGGAATGCACCGAGCGCGCCATCAGAACAACGTCGCGAACCGAATAAGCAAAGGGAGGCGTGTGGGCTTGGGGTACATAGCCGAGGGTTTTGGCCAGGCGCTGTCGGGACCAGTGGGCGATGTCCTCGCCGTCCACGCAAACCCGGCCCGAGAGGGGCCGCAGCAGGCCGAGGATGGTCTTGAAGAGAGTGGTTTTTCCCGATCCGTTGGCCCCCAGCAGGCAGAGCACCTCGCCCGACTCGACGGTGAGCGAAATGCCGGAGATGACGGCCTTGCCGTGATAGCCGGAGGTGACTTGCTCGACCGAGATCCTCATGCGCGTTCCGTCCGGGTGTGATAAATCAGGTAAAGAAAGAAGGGCACTCCGACCAGCGAGGTGAGGATTCCCAGCGGAACTTCCAGGGTGAAGAGGCCGCGAGCGCAATCGTCCACCAGCAGCAGGTAGATGCTCCCAATCAGAAAAGACGCGGGCAGCAGGGCCTTGTGGTTGGCTCCCACCACCATGCGCGCCAGGTGAGGAATCACCAGTCCCACCCACATGATCATGCCTGCGATCGAGACCACAGCCGCACTGATCAGCGCCGAGCAGACGATGATGACGATCCGTATCCGCCAGGGGTTTACGCCCAGGGCCTGGGCTTCTTCCTCTCCAAAGCTGAGCACATTCAGCCTCCAGCGCAAAAGCAGCATGGGAATAGTTCCGAGCAGAATGGGAATGGCGGCGAACTCCAGATCGTGGGGATTCACGGCCGATAATCCGCCCACCAGCCAGAAGGTGATCGCCGCCAGTTTGCCGTGCGGGTCGGCGACGTATTCCGTAAGGCGGATCAGCGCCATTCCCGCCTCGCGCACGATGATGCCGACCAGGATCAGGGTGAGCGTCGGATCGCCGCCGGCGCGCGTGGCCGCGGCAGCCAGCAGCCAGACCAGCAGCATGGCCGCCACGCCTCCCACCAGCCCCAGCATTTGAATGCCCACGATGCTGAATCCGAGCAGAATGCCCAGCGCGGCGCCAAAGCCAGCCCCGGCGTACGCGCCGAGAATGTCGGGCGAGGCCATGGGATTGCGGAAGAGACCCTGAAATGCGGCGCCGGAGACGGCCAGCCCGCCGCCGATCATCAAGGCCGCCAGCACACGTGGCAGCCGCACCTGCAACAGCACAATGTTCGACAGGTCCGTGGAGTCCTGCTCGGCGAAGACCCGCCACCAGTCGTGCCAGGGGATGGTGTAGCGGCCGAACAGAAGCGAGCAAACCGTCAGCAGGGCCAGCGTTGCCCAGAGCGCGGCAAAGATCCACCCGGTGCGAGAAGGGTGTGCGGGAGGCTTCGTCTTTCTTTGAATACAGGACTGAGTAGATTCGACCACGGATTCAGCCACCGGCGTCACGCTGGGATCAGCGGGGTCTTGAAGACCTTCACCATGCGCCCGCCTTGATTGAACAGAGCCTTCTGACCACCCTCGGCAACCGCTCGCCACACCGAGGGCTGATCGTCCACAATCAATCCGCCCAGCAAATCGGCCCCATGATCGAAGAGCAGGGGATGCAGCGGTGTGCTCGGCCCCGCCACCACCACGCGCGCATTGCGGCTCAACGCAAGCAGCCGCGGCATGGTCTTGTTGATCAGCGTAGTGGCCGTCATGATGACCACATCCTGCTCGCCAAGAATGTACTCGCAGGCTGGGTCGGGCAGGTCGCCCGGCTGCGGCTTGCGTTCCAGAACGCTTAACTCGCAGATTCCCGAAAGCCGCTCCAGATTGTGGAAGTGGCCGATGACGGCAATCCGCTTTCCGCGCAATTCGTTCAGCAGATAATCGAAAACATCCTGTGTCTTCGATTCGTCGAGCATCGTGCCACAGTTTCTCGCCACGCTGCTCTGCGCGTTGAGCGCCGAGTTGATCGCCGCCAGCCCCATCGCCGCTTCATAAAAATTCCACGACTTGATCCAGCCGGCCAGTTCTTTCAGCTTCATGCCGGCAATTGTTCCCGCATTGCGCACTGGCGAATCCGTTTCCCCCGGACGCATGGAGACTCCGGTTCCGACGGAGCGCACCAGAAACCAGCTCAGCCCGGCCAGGCATTCATCCACCACCGCGTCCTCGGGAACGGCGCCAATCAGTTCATCGTAAAGCTTCCACATTTCAGGATTCCTTCCCTCCGCCTGGCAGCGCATCGCTCACCGCGCATGTAAGGCATACACGACAGTGTATCGAATTTATCTTGCTTTCCCTTTGCATGTCGAGTTAATATTGCCCAACACCATTTGTCAAGGAGAAACGACAATGTCTTGCATGAATAACTTGTTATCCTTTGGCCTGTGCGCGTCGATGATCGCAGTGACTGGGACGGCATTATCTCAAACCGAACATCCCCAGACCTGGGCGCAGGACATTGCCTACATGCAGCAGTTGGCGCCTGCCGAGGCCGCCGCACAACAGAGCACGATCCTCCAGATCCGCTCCGAGGTGGCACTCTGGATCACGGCTCACCCGGACAGCAAGATTCATCTCTCGGCACTCCCGCCGCGGCCGCTGACCGCCGATCAGGCTACCGCCGAACTCGGCGAGCTGCGAAAGGTGGTTGCCGCCATCGCTCAACAGGACCCGGACCATCCGTTCCATCTTGGAATGACGGAGGTCGAGGTTTCGGCCGGTCTATCGGGCATCTCGGCTACCGCTCTGACCACTGTGAGCATCGACCAGGAGCAGATTCAAGAGCATGACGCGACCAACGTTGCCAAGGCCGTCGATGTGCTGCCGGGTGTCGAAGTCCAGCATCTGTCAGGCAACCGCAATGAAACCTCACTTTATATTCGCGGCTTTACTGGCGACGGCCGGGTGCCGATCTATCTCGATGGCATTCCGATGTACGTCCCTTATGACGGCTATATCGATTTGAACCGCTTTCTAACCAGCGATTATAGCGAGATCCAGGTCTCGCGCGGCTTCTCTTCGCCGCTGCTTGGCCCCAATGCGCTGGGCGGCGCTGTCAACATCGTCACGCGAGAGCCTCTGAAGAAGTTTGAAGGCGACGCCGCCATTGGCACGTTCTCGGGCAATGGCCTGCTTTCCTCCCTGCGCGTGGGTACCAGGCAGACGCGCTTCCTGCTGCAAGGCACACTCGACTGGCTGCAGAACGATTACGTCCCGCTCTCCGGCAACTTCCAATATCCAGCGGGGGGTTATACGGCATTGAATACTTCTCCCAACGTTCCCTACCCATTGACTGACCACGAGAACCAGTCCTACACGCGCGATGAAAAATGGGGCGGACGCATCGGGTGGCTGCCCAGGCAGGGTGGCGAGTACGTCTTCAGCTATATCAACCAGAAGGGGCAGAAAAGCGATCCTCTTTATCAGGGAGCGAATCCTGGTGCGGCCTTCAAGTTTTACTGGACGTGGCCGTACTGGAACAAGGACAGTTATTACTTCATCTCCGATACGCCTCTGCCCGCGCAGAGCAATATCAAGTTCCGCGTTTACTATGACCAGTTCCGCAACTCGATTGACATGTGGGATAACTCGCAATATGACAGCATGAATAGCTTCAACCCCGGCAAGAATAGCTCTGAGCTCAGCAGCTACGACGACCATACCGACGGCGCATCCACCGAATTCAGCACCCGCAAGGTCAAGCACAACGTTATTGGCGCATCGTTCTTCTTCAAGGACGACACGCACAATGCCGTCAACATCTATCCAGGCGCTCCTGGCTACTACGCAACCCACACGGTCACCCCCACTCCCACCGCGGAGCAGATCTACCTGGCCGAGTTCAATCCCATACAGGAGTTGCGCGACCAGCAGTTCTCCACCGGCGTTCAGGATCTGATTACCTTCAACTCCAAGTTTCATGCCAGCGCGGGCTTCAGCGCCGATCATCTGAAGGGGCTCAAGCAGGAGTACCTGAACGCGCCCAATCAGCCTGCCACGGGAGCTCTGCCCGGCACTGAACTGATCGCTTACCAGTGCGCCGGCGATCCCACCAACACTTCCTACTCGGGCTGCACCGCGCATTTCTGGAACTACAACCCGCAAGCGTCGTTCACCTATACGGCAACCCCCTTGGACATCCTCTTTGTGACTTATGAGGACCGCGGAGCTTTTCCGACTTTGAAAGAGCGCTACTCGTCCGGCATGGGCTCCTCGCTGCCCGACCCCGGATTGAAGACCGAGCACAGCCAGAATTGGAACTTCGGCTACACCCATATCTTTGGGCCAAAGCTCACCTTTGATGGAGTGCTCTACCTCAGTAAACTTCGCAATGCCATCGAATCGGCGCTGGTACTTGATCCTGACTGGAACCCTATCACCGACCCGACCGACGCCAACGGTCTGTGTCCTTCCAACAACAGCGTTGGCCACTGCAGCGAGAACATCAACATCGGCAAGGAGACGCACGAAGGCGTGGAGATTGCGCTGCACGGCAATCCTATCCAGCGGTTGAACTTGGATATGAACTACACCTACCTGAACCGCACCATCGGAGTCGCCGAACTTCCCACGGGCACCTCGCTTAGCAGCGCGCTTGTGCTGCCCACCGGAATTCCGAAGAACAAGGCAATCGCAACCGCGACCGTCCAGCTTCCCTACCGGATCCTCGGCATTGTCACCGCGCGCTATGAGGGTGGCGTCACACTGCAGGACACCTCGTATTCGTCCACAACTCAGGCCTCGCTTTACGCACCCTACGGCGAAAGTCTGGCTACGATGGACCTGGCAACGGAAGTCCCCATTCATACCCAGTTCAGCGCCCAGGCCGGGATAAAAAACCTGTTTGATCGCAACTACCTTTACAATGCAGGTTATCCGGAAGAGGGCCGCAACTGGTTTATCAACCTGCGCTACCACTTCTAACGCGTTTTTGAACATACTGCCGGCCTTTACGGCAGAATTTTCATGTTAGTCTCCATGTTCTCCGGTCCAGGGCGCGAGCTCAAACCCGCTCCTTGGGCCTTTTGTTGATTGAAGAGTACCGAAGTGTTCGCCAAGTTCTGCGTCTGGGCGGACTTTTCGCCGTGCCGAAATGTCCTGGCCGGTTCTGGCCTAGCGAATAAGAACGGGGTATACTCTGGCATGGTAATATGTCGCTGTTCAACGCGCAGCCCGGAGCCTGGGGTAAGTGCTCTTCGAATGGAGAAATGAAAATGAAAATCAGCGCAAGAAACCAGTTGGGTGGCAAGATTCAGCAGGTTGTCAAGGGAGCTGTCAACGCAGAAGTTATTCTCGCCCTGGAGGGTGGAGAGACGATGGTGGCCATCATCACCAACTCCAGTGCCGATTCGCTCGGACTGACGGTGGGTAAAGCGGCCTTTGCTGTCATCAAGGCCTCTGAGGTGATCGTCGGCAAGGGCGTGGAGGAAGCCAGATTAAGCGCACGTAACGTGCTGACCGGCAAAGTTGCCAAGGTGCAGGATGGAGCCGTGAACAGCGAGGTGGAGATTGAACTGTCGCGCGGAACCTTAATCGTCGCATCGATCACCAAGACGAGCGTGCATGAGCTTGGGCTGAAAGCAGGCGAGCCCGTGAGCGCGATTGTGAAGGCCTCCAATGTGATAATCGGCGTCTAAGTCAATGCGATTGTGCTTCCGCGCGGTGGCGTTTTTGTCGGTGAGCGTAACTCGCCGTCGCGATTCCGAGTGGGAGTCCAATCGACGATTTATCCCGCCGCGAGTATCTGCTTTGGGATCGTTTGAAACTGGGGCGGGTAGATCGTGAGCACTTAGGCGCGAATTTTGGCAGTGGCGTCGGATCGTGCGGAATCCTGGCGCGAGAGATTGGACGCGGTGTCCCGGTGGATGCGGTGATTTTCGCCACATCCAATCTGGTACGCGATCTCGAATCAAGGAATGTATCGCGTTGCGGTTAGGGTGAGGCTGTGCGCATCTTGCAGGCGTCAATTGTGCCGCGCGACCGGATCGTAGTCGCGCTTGTTGAGCCGTTGCTGCTGTTCATACGTGACCCACGACATACACGGAAAAGGCGGGAGTTTCCCCCGACGATCTGAATTGCGCAGACTGCCAGGTACGATCCGCATGGCGGTTCGCGAGCGCGAATCGGAGGCTTACTCCGCGTTTTCGCGGATTCGATTCCTCGAATGCGGCAGATCCGTGTCGCAATGCCGCCGGATGGCGATGAGCTCGGCCACGATGGAGACGGCAATTTCCTCCGGGGTTGCCGCGCTAATGGCCAAACCTATCGGAGCGAAGACTCGCTTGAAGCCTTCCGGTGAAACACCCTGCGCCTCCAGCTGCTCATAGACCGCCAAAACCTTGCGGCCCGATCCAACCATGCCGATGTAACACGCAGGCGTGTCGAGAGCCCAGCGAAGAACTTGCATATCGTGACGGTGGCCGCGGGTGACGATGACGATATAGGAACTGGAACTGGGAGTCAGTCCCGCCATGATTCCATCCATATCGCCCGCATGCACTTCGTGGGCATCGGGAAACCGCTCATGATTCGCGTAAAGCTGGCGGTCGTCTGCGACAACAGTTTCAAATCCTGCCAGCGAAGCAATCTTGTACACGTTCAAGCCAATATGGCCTCCGCCGAAGATGTAGATCCGAGGCAAAGGAATGACCGGCTCGATGAACACTTGCAGTGAACCGCCGCATACCAGTCCGGTGTCGTCATCCGGCCGTTGGTCCAGGTTGAAGTTGAAGGTCTTCGGTTTTTCGTCGCGCATAACCTCCATTGCTCCTTTGCGCACATCCGACTCCACGCAGCCGCCACCGACAGTCCCCAGGATCGACCCGTCTTCGCGGACAAGCATTTTGGCTGCCATCACCGAAGGGATGGAGCCGTGTACGTTCACGATGGTAGCAAGCGCACCGCGCTTTCCTTCGCGCTTGAGCTTGGTTAGTTCTTCAAAGATATCCATGCTTTGCTCCTGTCTCAAAAAGGTTGTTGCGGCACTGCAGCCCGCACGCTGGAAATCGGTTATCCTCGCCCGCTTGCCACCGCGGCCGCGGCCCGGTAGAAGGGAGAAGCACCACGAAGACGATGCACGGCGCCGGGCAGCACCGAAATCGCACGGTCGATGTCTTCGTCGGTATTCTGCTTTCCGAGGCTGAAGCGGAGGCTAGAGCGGGATTGCTCGCCAGTAAGCCCCATCGCCATCAGCACGCTGGACGGATCGGTTTCTCCCGCCGTGCATGCAGCTCCACGCGATGCGGCAACGCCAAGTTCATACAAGGCCAGCACAAGGGCGTCTCCCCCCACGTGTTCGAAGAGAATATTCGAAGTGTTGGGCACGCGGGATGCGCCCTTCCCGTTGATGCGCGTTTCCGGCACCAGCTTCGAGATTGCAGCTTCCAACCGGTCGCGCAGCACACCCATTATTTCAACGGAACCATCGCTCAACTCGCTTTGGGCCATCACACTGGCCTGCCCGAGGCCTGCAATGCCGGGAATATTTTCAGTTCCGGGCCGGCGGCCCTGTTCCTGGTGTCCGCCGTGCAACTGGGAATGCAACGGTGTGCCGCGCCGGACAAAGAGTGCTCCGACACCCTGTGGGCCATGGATCTTGTGCGCGGATATTGTGAGCAAATCGCAGCCGATACTTTGAACGGAAATCGGCACTTTTCCGGCTGCCTGCACGGCATCGGTGTGGAACCAGACGTCGGCTTCGGATGCAATGCAGCCGATCTCTTCCACTGGCTGAAGAACTCCAGTTTCGTTATTCGCCATCATGATCGAAATCAGGCGCGTGTTCTTGCGCAGCGCGCGGCGAATGCTATCCGGCTCAACTTGCCCGTTGCTGTTGACACCAACTCTTGTAACTTCACATCCGATTAGCTCCAGCCACTTGCAAGTGCTCAGGATCGCGCTGTGTTCAATGGACGAGACGATAATATGGTCGCCAGGATTCATCATGCCCTTGAGCGCCAGGTTATCGCCTTCGGTGCCGCCGCTGGTAAAAAGCACTTCCGTGGGAAGGCAGCCGAGCAACGTGGCAACTTGCTCGCGGGCTTGCTTCAAATGCGCCAGGGCGCGCCGTCCGCAGCCATGGATGGAGGATGGATTTCCGAAAGACTCTGAAAAGCAGGGAAGCATCGCCTCCAGAACTTCCGGGGCCACCGGGGTGGTGCTATTGTTGTCCAAATACGATAGGAGCATGTTTCTGACCTCTCTATTTTCCGGCGGCCCGCAATTCTCGCGCGGTCGTTATTTGTTCCACCGGTCGTGTGCACAGCGGAGTGTAGTTCAAGAGGTTCACTCGCACGCGTCTCCCGGAGAAGTCGATCATGTTCACACAGCCGTAGTCCTGGCCGATGTTGTGAAGGTTCGCGACAGGAATGCCCAAGATGTCACAGAGAATCAGGCGATTGACTCCGGCGTGACCGACCAGCAAGATGTTGCCTCGCGAACGATCCAGAATTCCGTGCAGAGCCTCCATCACACGCGCGCGGCAATCGCCAAAGCTCTCTCCTCCCGGCGGACGCCAGTTCTCCATGTCGCGTCCGCGTGCGGCGTACTCCTCGGGGAATCGTTGCTCAATATCGCGAAAAGTGAATCCTTCCCAGTCACCAAGACTGATCTCTCTCAAGGCGGGGATGATCTCGATGGATGGGACGCGGTTGCCGGCGACAATCCTGCACGTTCGTTGTGCGCGCGAGAGATCGCTTGAAAACGCGTGATTGAAGTGAACTGGTTCAAGCCATTTTCGCAAAGCCCACGCCTGTTCTACGCCCTCCTCGCTCAAGGGAGCTTCAATCTGTCCTATATATGCCTTGCCTGAGACCGAGATGATTGCGCCGTGACGGACGAGATAAAGCACAGTGGAATTCATAGGGCGGAGTATACCTCGATCCGTCGTTTATCCGCAGTGACGTGAAATGGCGTTTCAGAAAGAGTAACGGAGAGTTGAAGCTCGCCGCACGCGCAGTTTCGGACAATGGAAGAGAGCGCTTCAAGGGCCTTGTGCACCGTCGCTCTGAAAGAGTCATTGGCGCCGGGCGCATAGATGGTTACTGTCAGTTTCAGAGGTTGTCCTCGTCGCAGCATTACCCGGAAATCGCGCAAACCGGGAAGGCCAAAGAGAGCCTCGTCCAGTTCTGCGATGCTCGTACTGCCAGAAGCCCCAAGCGAAATCAGCCCATCAATTCTGTTTCTAACTTTCTCCAAACGCTTGAGGGTTGAGCCGCATGCGCAAGGACCGGGAACAAAGCGCGACAAGTCGCCGGTGCGATAGCGAATCAGCGGCATCCCTGTGCGGTGCAAGGTGGTGAAGACAACTTCGCCCACCTCTCCATCGGGCAGCGGCTTACCTGTGGTCGGGGAGACAATCTCGAAGTAGAGATCCGCTTCGCGCAGGTGGTAACCCATATGCGCATGGCAATCCACTCCACCGCCCAATCCCATTTCCGTTGCACCGTAGTGCTCGAAAACCTCACACTCGCAAACTTGTTGCAACTTGCGGACCAAGCTTTCAGGTACGTGATCGCTGCACAGAACCATGGAGCGCAGGCGGCGCAGGGCGCTCGTCTCCGATGCGCCCTGATGAAGAGCCAGCGCCAGCATCTGCACCGGCAGCCCGACGATGCTTGTCGCCTTCTCCTGCTCCATCCGTCTCAGGGTCTCCGCAGGATCGGTAGAGAGTCCATACGGAATTGGAATCACGCCGGCGCGGGCGATTCCCTTGGCCAATTGAAAGCCAACGCTGCCTTCGCGTTCACTTGGAAGCGCGATCAGCATTCGGTCTCCGGGCGCGGCGATCGCAGCAACGCCATGCGCAAAGAATTCGAGAGCCAGATCCTGGTCCGTCGGGGTAAAAAAGATCCGCTTCGGCGCCCCTTCGGTGCCGCTTGTATGCAAAGTCACCACGCGGCTGATCTCACTTTGCGAAACACAGACAAACTCAGGCGCGTGCGATTCGATGTCCTCGGATGTGGTGAACGGAAGAAGGGAAACCTCATCGAGTGAATGGGGGAAATCGCCTGGCAGAGTTGCGAGCCGTCGTGCGTAACAAGGGCTGTGCTGGCGAGCCCAGGCCACCGTATCCTGGAGCGCACAAAGCTGATACTGCGCGATGACCTCAGGCGTCAACTCGGCCACAGAAACCGCGAGCCGCTCGGCGATCCAACGCTCCAGCGGAGTTCTCTCAATGTTTGTGGCGGCTGTATTCATGGGATTGCTTCCGCGATGGGGAGGGTTCCGTATCGAACCCGATATAACGTCTGTCCGGAGACTCCGGTCAGATTGAACGCGCAGAGCGGAACGAGTTTTCGATCGGGGCTCAGGACATGAAGGAAGCACTCGCGGAGCCGCTCCAGATCGAGGTTCCAGGCATCCTGGAAAGCCATCCCGGAGACGCAGAATGAGAGTTTGTTCTCGCCAAGAAAAGCGTCAAGACTTGAAACATCGATGCCGCCCGGCGAAGCTGCCGAAGGAGGAGGAACTTCGGCGGGAAAGGCCCAGTGTTGCGCAACAAAGCGCTGTGCCCGGCGCGCGCCCTCGCCATCAGCATGGTTCCTGGCTCCCAACTGCACAAGGTTTGGCTGCGGAGCCGGGCCGCAGCAAGATGAAGAAGCCGGGCGCGCGGTGGGCGCAATTCTTCCGTCCGGGTAAAGCCAAAACTTGCCGTGGAAGGAACAGTAAGGATTCTCTCCCGACGCCGGATAGAAATTGTTTCCTTTGAATTGTCCTGCGGTTTGCTCCTCGATGAGCCAAATCACTTCAGGAATCGTGATGCGATCATCGTCTTTTGGCGTTCCCGGAAAGCGCCCGAAGTAGCTCACAGGCTGAAAATGAACAGCGCGAACTGTGGGTGCAAGGCTGATTGCGGTGCGGAGAAGATCGCCAATCTGGCTGGTATTTACCCCTGCCACCAGCGTTGGAACCAGGACTACGCCCAGTTCATGCCGGCCGCAATTCTGGATGGCAGTGATCTTGGTTTTCAGCAAGCGCCGGCCGCGTATCTTTTCATAGATATCTTCAGTGACTCCATCGAACTGAAGAAACACGCACGTGAGCCCTGCCCCTTTCAACTCCCCGGCATACTCTTGATCGAGCGCCAGTCGCACGCCGTTGGTGTTGAGTTGTATGTAACTGAAGCCGAGCGCGCGAATCTCTCGGATCAACTTCGGCAGGTCGTGGCGAACCGTGGGCTCGCCGCCGGAAAGATGGATATTGAAGGGACCACCATTGGCCAGCAAAGTGCGGCACCAGCTCACAACTTCTTCGAGCGTTGGATCGGGAAGGTTTGAAGCTCCGGCGGATGCAAAGCAGACGGGGCACGACAGGTTGCAGCGCCGGGTCACATCGAGCACGACGCAGCAGGTGTGTTGGCGATGATCGGGACACAGACCACAGTCAAACGGGCAGCCTTTAGTTACCTTTGCGCTACACGCGGGAGGGGGTGAAGGTGCTCGGGATTCGCCACCCCACTCCCGGTACGACGCAAGTCCGCGCCAAACAATTGTCTTGAAGACGCCGTGCCGGGGACAGGCTTTGCGAAGAAAAACAGCATCGCCCTCGGCAATGCGATCCGCCTGAATGCGCTCCAGGCAGACAGGGCACACGCTCTCCGTGGTGCTCAGAATCGTGCCATCTTCGACTTGACCCTCGTATCTCATTGTTTCTTTACCTTGTCTGCAATCAGGGCGCCAAACGGTTGCAAAATCGAGCCGGAATCCGCTTCGATGGCGGATGAGAGCGGCGCTCCGAGCCGTGATTCAGCGGCAAGAATCACTTCGAGGGCGATACTCTTTCGTCTTTGCACGGCGTGCAGCGCAACCGGGTCGTCATGGAACCGATCGAACGCAAGCCGAAAGCGCTCGTCGATCGTAACGAGTGCGCCTCCTCGAACCAGTTTGTCGGCGAGATAGACGATGGCGCTCTCGTCGAGTTTGGGAGGGAAGCAAAGGTCGGTGTGCGCAGCAACGACCTCCGCAACCTTGGGATAATCCATGGCGCGCAGCAAGGATGCGCCCGCGTGGGCGTGGTCTCGCTGTCCCTTGGCCAGATCGTGAAGAAGCGCTCCGGCCCGCACCAGTTCGAGGTTGAGTTCGAGGCCTGAACGAACGAGCGCCAATGCTACGCGATGCGCCACCTCGGCAACCTTGCGGGCATGGCGAACAACCCGCTCCTCAACATGCTGTCCGGCAAGAATTGCTTCGCACTCAGCGACGGTAGGAAGATCGCGTCGGGCGGCCAGAGCGAGAAGATCGGCGTAGTCGGCCGGCGTGTCCATGTCCATGTGGATCGCCTCGTCCGCCACCCCCGACTCCACGGCGCTACTTTCGTAACGGGCAAGCAGTGAGCAGAGCGTTCCCGATTCGCCTTCTCGCGCCGCTTCGTCGAGGATCGGCCGCGCAATCAGCGGTGGATGTCCTCGCCGTCCCGCGAAGGAAGGATACACAATGCCTGACTTTTGCGTGCCGAAAGTGGCCACCAACTGTCGAACCGTGGCTGGGCGCACCAGAGGAATATCGACAGGCAGCACGAAGGCGCCTCTTGTCCGGCTGGGCAATGCAAGGCTGCCAGCGACAAGGGAGGAGAACATGCCTCGCTCGAACCGCGGATTGCTCACCGAGCGGGCTCCGCAGCGCTCTGCCAAAGGACGCAACTCGTCCTCGCGATGGCCTAGAACGACGATCACCTCGGTCACGCCCGCGCTGCGAAATAATCCAATACAGCGCTCAAAGGCCGTGGCTCCAGCCAGCGGCAGCAGAGGCTTGAATACGTCCATGCGCGAGGAAAAACCCGCGGCCAGAACGATGGCCGCCAAGTCCTCGACGAGGGCCTCAGAGGGACCGGGTTGGATTGCTGAACTCATAGTTGTTTTCAGCCAATAACTCCTTCAATTTGTCCAGGCTTTCGGCTACGATGACCGGGCATCGCGTCATCTTGTTCCGCATATCATCGTGCACGATCTCGGCGCAGTCAATGCTTCCATAGTGGGTCGCGTACTCGGTCTCAAACCAATCGACGAATCGGCTTAACATTCCCTGCAGGCGGTCGTCGACATTGTTATCCGCAGAGTCCTTGCCCGCATAAAGCGCGAGCACACAGCAACCCGCGGTCAATGTGCCGCAGGTCTTGCCGCATCCCATGCCGCCCAGCAGCCCAGACATGGCCCGCACCAGATCGGGATTCTGCCTGTCTTGTCCCTCTAACGCCATCAGCATGAGAATTTGGCTGCACTGGAAACCCTGCGCCGCCAGTTCCATCATGCGAATTGTGTCCTCATTCATTCTTCGATCCACCTTTCCATTGGGCTCCGCCGATCGCGCATGGCGATCAGCAAGAAATATCCGCTGCGCGCGGCATGCATTGCCGCTTGAATCGCCTCCGCGCAGTCCTTCGTCTGGCATCCCCAAAGTCCTTCGAGCGAGTCATTTTCCAGGATGAAGCGGGCGGCGCATTCGCGCAGAGCATGAGAGTGATCCTCAAATACCTTCACGCGGAAGCCATGCCGCGCAAGTTGCGCTTCGAGTTCTTCGCGAACCACCATGCCATAAACGCAGGAACTGCTCAGTGCGCGCACTGCACCGATGGCCTCGGGGTGTCGCGCGTAGAGGTCAGAGATCATCAGTCGGCCCCCGTCCTTGAGCACTCGAGCGCATTCGGTCAGTAGGCGATCCTTATCCTCGATCAGCGAGAAACTGCACTCGGCAAGCACGCCGTGCACCGAGCTTTCAGCAAACGGCAGATCTTCGGCCTTGGCGACGATGTGCTTATATGGGGGAAGGCCTCGCGCGGATGCTCTATCGCCGGCATCGTCGCAATCGACACCGATCGCATCGATCCCCAAAGTATGTAGATAGCGCACGCTCTCTCCTGCGCCGCACCCGAGGTCGAGAACCGTCGCGCCTGCTCCCAGACTGGCAAGCGCGATGGCGCGCGCCGTCAACTCCAGTCCACCGGGGCGGAACAAGCGATCATCTCCGCGGGCAAGCCGGCCGTTCGCATACGCCGATTGTTCCGATGCAGGGCAAATCATACTCACTTGTCCTCCAGCGCCTGCTCCACGCGCAGCATCTTGCCCGTGGCCAGCGATTCCGGCACAAGAATCTTTCCGCAGCCAGGACACTTCCATAGCTCGACGGGAAACTCGCTACCCAAATAGGCGGCGGTCACCTTGCTGAGCTCGAGCGCCAGCTTGCACTTTCCGCAGATGTAAGAAGGTACGGGAGAGGATCTTTCGGTCGCAGCCATCTCACCGCACCTCCATCCGGTGAAAATAGGCGTCATGCACCACGAATTCATTGTCTTCGCGGGAATACTCAACCCAATAAGTTACACAGGCACTGCGAAGCGATGCCAGAGAATGTCCCGTTACCGGGTTCTCCAACTTGTCGCCCGTGCTTTCGGCATACTCGATGGTTCGGCGCACGTCTTCTACCAGTATCATGCGCTTCTCAAGAAGTCTGCCGATGTCCTCTGAGATTTGCAGCTTCAACGAGGGGTCCAAGGTGCTCCCTTCTTCCTTCCAGACTTCGCGCAGGAGCCGCATCTTGAGCCGCGCGCGATTGTCCTGCCGATTCGAGAATCCGGGATCGGGTCGCGCGGCGGGGTCCGTGCTCCCGCCCGCAAAAACGAGATCGAGAATGTGAATGGCGCGCTTCCCTTGATGTGCGAACCGGTCGCGGCACATGGCGCAATAGGTGACGAAATCCGCGTTACTTTCGCGGGCGCGGCGAGCAATAGTCCTATCGGCAAGCGCGGCATTGACAAATTGCGCCAGTCCACCATATCCGCAGCAGGTCGTCAGGCCAGGCTCATTCAACTCGATGGTGGTGATGCCGAGTTTGCTGAGGAGAGTGCGCACGCTCTGCTCCACTTGCTTGACGCCGCGGGTCGAGCAGGGATCGTGGATAGCCAGTGTCCGGGATGCCGGCTCGGGGGGCACGTTGGCCAGCAATGCGGGAGCGAGATGCGGCCATACGGGCTCGACCGGAATATGTGGAAGGTGCTCCCTGAGCGTCTTGAAGCAGGACGAGCAAGCGATGATCAAGCGGGGCCTTCCCAGGCCCAGCCACGCGGCATCGAGAGCGCCGAGCGCAGCCTGGAATTTAGCTTCGTCTCCCGCCCAGAGCGCGGGCGCGCCGCAGCATGCCAGGATCAGGCCCACGCCTCCGTCGATGGTGTTGCGCAGATGCTCGTAGCAAGCTGCGACATGGCCAGGAGATGAAGCGGAAAGCTGACAGCCGGGTAGGAAGGCTGTTCGACTCGAAAGAAGACCAGGTTGATGGCGGGCTAGGGTGAATGCCTCGCTCTGGCTGAAGGCCATGTCGCGCAGCGCGAAATCGTGCGCCGAGGGCGGCATTTTTCCCTTGCGCACCATACTTTGCCGCGCGTCGAGGCAGACATCCGCCATGCTGAAGTTTTCAGGGCATACGGCCGTGCACAGTCCACAGAGCGCGCAGGAGTTGACCATCTTGTTCAGGTTGCGCACACCCATCACGATGCATTCATTGTTGTAAATCTGGCGAACATAGCGCTTGGGGTAGGAGCCATAGTCCTCAAGGTATTGGCATACTTTCACGCATTCCAGGCATTGGCAGGGAATGCACCGCTCGGCCTCTTGTTGCGCTTCTTGCTTTGAATAGCCGCACCCTCGTTCGGCAACACGAATCGCAGTCGATACAGTCAGTTCCTTGGTATTCACGTAGAGCCGGCAAGGATAAGCGCCCTGGTTGTCGCGGTTGGCTGCAAGCGAGGCTCCCTGCAGGAAACGATCGATGGAGACGGCTGCGTAGTTGCCGTCCGCAATCGACGCGATGGGCGAGTAGGGAGAAGGCGCATAGCGCTGGGCTCCGCCGGCAAAGATCTTGGTGTGGCTGGTGGCCAGCGTGAGCGGATCGATCTGGATTCTGTGTTGATCGGTACGCGCTAGGTCCAGAATGTCGTCGTCCAGCGGTTCAGGTCCAGGCGCAAGGTAAACAGCATCGTAATCCCGGGCGATCGCGTCAAGACCAAAGGGTCCGGAGTGGCGGCTAATAAGCGCGTCGCAATGCACCACAATGCACAATGATCTGAGCGCAGCCACATCGGCATCAATGACGCGAGCCGGCAAAGTGCGCTCATCGAAGGAGCGGAGGCGGTGAAGCAATTCGGGGCGGGCCTCGAAGAGATCGACTTCATAGCCGCGAATCGCCAATCCGGCCGCGGCCGAAACTCCGCTCAAACCGCCGCCGACAATGGCAACCCGCTGGTTTCTCAGAGCCTGCGGACGCGCCAGGGGAGCGGGCAAACCGTATTCCGCGCAG
>CAWBHO010000016.1:0-35328 GCA_963788415.1 uncultured Acidobacteriaceae bacterium
GAATTCATGATGATCGGAATTGCAAATATGGCGGGGGAATTTGCGCCTCAACTGGCTCCGATCGTTCGTAAGCTCCATATACCGAAAATAGTGCCCGCTTGGTGGGTGCCAGAACATCCGCAACACCCTTAGTCAAAATGGAGTGGCCGGTCCTCCGCGGCCCCTCGTGACTTAACGGAACTGATTAAAGACGTGTACGCAAAGATAGGGCGCTCATCGATGTGCTACAAAACAATGCGGTGTGCTGACTACAAGCATTTGGGCGCCCAACTTTCGTCCCGGTTTCAGAGAGGGCTATGGCTCGTCATCATTGCGAGTATGCCGTCACTGACTTACGCGCAGAAATCCCTTTCCGCTGCCATTGGCCTGGCTCTGAGGAATAGTCCACGAGTGAAAATGGCGGAGGACGATGCGAAACGAGCAGCCATATCCCTCTCTGAGCTGAAGAACGTCTTCATCCCTAGAACCCATCTCATAAACATTTCCGTCCGGGATTTCTGCGAAACTGGAGTTGCTCAAGGCGTCTCTGCGGACTGGGATAGCAGGCCGTTGGGAACTGACAGACGAACAGTGGGAATTGGTGGAGCCGATCCTGTGCCCAGCGCGGCATGAGGATCATCGCGGCCGTCCCTGGCACGACACGCGGACGGTTTTGAACGGCGTGCTGTGGATTCTCGGCAGTGGTGCACAGTGGGCTGAGATGCCGGCGAAGTATCCACCGTACCAGACCTGCCACCGGCGGTTCCAGCGGTGGGTTGGCGAGGGCAAGTTCGTTGAAGCGCTTTGCCTGTTGGCCAAACATCTTCATGAACGAGGCAAACTTCATCTGGACGAAGCGTTCGTGGATGCGACCTTCGCGAGCGCTAAAAAGGGGGCCTTGCCGTCGGTCCGACCAAGCGCGGCAAAGGCACCAAGATCGTCGCTATCGCCTCTGGTGACGGTCTTCCTCTCGCCATATCTGTCGAAAGCGCTTCGCCTGCCGAGTGCCGGCTTGTGGAAGCTGTTCTGGCCGGATGCTTCCTCGACGAATTGCCGGAAAGGCTGATTGGCGACAAGGCTTACGACTCAGATGCGCTGGATGAGCAACTGGCCGAAGAGTACGGCATCGAGATGATCTCGCCCAACCGATCGACTCGCAAACAGAAGACACAGGATGGACGTCCGCTGCGCCGATACCGCCGCCGCTGGAAAGTTGAACGGCTCTTTGCATGGATGCAGAACTACCGCCGACTCGTCACACGATGGGAGTATCGCATCGAAAACTTCCTCGGATTCGTCCAACTCGCATGCCCGCTTATGCTGCTCAAGCATTTATGAGATGGCCTCTAGAGTTGGATCACAAGCGTCCACAAAAGGGCCAGCCGATTGGTTCACCGGCACGGTACGCGTCGATCCGTTATTTCAGGCTCCCGATCCCGCCATGGTCTCGGGAGCTTACGTGACCTTCGAGCCCAGCGCCCGCACAGCATGGCATACGCACCCGCTCGGTCAGACTCTCATCGTAGTTGCTGGATCGGGATGGGTGCAGCGCGAAGGTAGCGCCATCGAGGTTATCCGTCCGGGAGACGTAGTCTGGTTTGAGCCAGGAGAGAAACACTGGCACGGCGCGACTGCGACCACGGCGATGACCTACATTGCCATCCAGGAAAAGCTCAATGGCAAGGTTGTTGACTGGTTAGAACACGTCACCGACGACCAATACCAACCCAGCTAAGATGACCCAATCACATCGTTGCTGAACACGCAAGCGTAAGTAAAAGAAATCCGATTGAGGAGATTCAAGATGCTGCATCGCAAACTCGGAAACACTGGGATCGCGGTAGGAAAGATTGCTTTGGGAACCATGTAGTTTGGCTCGCAGACGCCGGAAAAGGACGCACTAGCTCTCCTCGACACGTTTGTCGAAGCAGGCGGCAATTTGATTGACACCGGCGATGTTTATGTTGGCGGCGTGTCGGAAGAGATCATCGGACGCTGGTTTGCCGCACGGCCTCGTGAGGTGACCGACAGGATTGTTCTCGCCAGCAAGGGGCGTTCCGGTGGGCACAAGACGGTCCAAGACCCCAATGCGGTTGGACTGTCGCGGCGCTACCTCCATCGTGCGCTGAATGCGTCCCTCCGGCGCTTAGGCGTTGAGACGATCGATCTCTATCAGCTGCATGCGTCCGATATGCATACACCTGTGGAGGAGACGCTTTCGTTTCTCGATGAAGCGGTAAGAGCCGGCAAAATCCATTACATTGGTCTTTCGAACTTCACGGGCTGGCAGCTTCAACTCATCGTCTCCACGGCCAAGGCAATGGGCGTGCAGGTTCCAGTAACGCTTCAGCCGCAATACAGCCTGCTGTCGCGTGAGATCGAGTGGGAGATCGTCCCTGCCGCGCTGCATAACGGCATTGGCCTTCTGCCATGGTCGCCGCTCGCGGGCGGCTTTCTATCGGGCAAGTATCAGCGCGGAGTCGCTGCGCAGTCGGGCACCCGTGCCCGTTCTGAGAAGCCACTGTATCAGAGGATTTCGGAAGAATACGCCGACTCCGATCATCCGACTGGGCGAATCTGAAACACGATGAAACGGCAAGCCTGTTACCGCAGAGGTCAGGTATTGGCATCCTTGCTGAGTTCACATCTCGCCTAAGTCCCGATATGTCGCCAAGGCTCCGCCGATCAGCTTCCGCGGAATTCTGGGTTTGTGGTAACAGCCCTTACCGCTCGGCGACTCCGTGCGCACCCAGATGGCTGCTTTTTCGGCCATCGCTAGGTTAAGGCCTGCATGAGGTGGCGCTGAACACCACCGCGGCGGCCGAGGCTTGGCCGAAGGCCCACCCAGGCATTGTCCTCCATGGCCGTCGCTCACCACGCCGCGGAGGCCACGGCCAGTAACTCTTCGCTCGTAAGCGGGAGCGGATTGGCCTTCATGCTGCTGGCGTGGGCTGCCTTCTCCACCACTCCGGGCAGATCGGCTTGCGCGATTCCCCAGGCGCGCAATGAAGGAACGCCGAGTTCGGCCGAAAGCGCGCGCACCCATTCGACGCCGTCCTCCGCGCTTGCTTGTTTGCGGCCGGTCAGCAGGCGCGCTAGGGCGGCGTAGCGTTCCAGGGACGGATGGAGCGGCGCACGCAGCGCGCAAGGCGGCAATGTTGGCGGCCATGCCGTGCGGCAGCAGCGCCGCGCAGAGCGCTCCATGCGGCGCATTCCACGAGCCTCCCAGCGGCGCGGCAAAACCGTGAACCACGCCCAGTCCCGCGTTGGCCAGCGCCAGGCCTCCGAACAGGCTGGCCAGCGCCATGTCGCGGCGCGCCTCACTGTCCGTGCCGTCGCGATAGGCGCGGCCCAGCGCACCGGCGGCGCGCCCGATCCCCTCGACGCAAAGCGCATCCGTTAGTGGATTGGCGCGTGCGCTCACGTATGGCTCGATCAACTGCGTCAGGGCGTCCAGTCCGGTATTAGCTGTTACCGCGGGCGGCAGCGCGTAAGTCAGCTCGGGATCGATCAATGCCACTCGCGGTAGCATCATGGGGCTGCGCATGCTCGCCTTGACGCCATGCTCGGGCGATGCGAGCACTGCATTGCGCGTGACCTCGCTGCCGGTCCCGGCGGTCGTCGGCACCGCAATGAAGGGCAGCGGCGCGGCCTCGAGCGTGCGCCCCTTTCCCACCACTTCAAGAAAATCGAGCGGCTCGCCGCCGTTGGTTGCGACGCTGGCAATCGCTTTTCCCGCGTCGATCGCACTGCCCCCGCCCAGCGAAACAACCACGTCGCAGCCAGCCTCCCGCACCCGGCGAACACCGTCGCGGATCAGATCGACCGTCGGTTCGCCGGGAACGGCAAGGGTCTGGGCCGAGAGCGCCGAGACAAGCCACGCCGCGCGTTTGCTTGAAGCGCCGGTGACTACGAGCGGGCGAACGCCGAAACTGCGAACCAGTTCGGGCAGGGTGGCGACGGTGCCTTCGCCGAAGACGATGCGGGTTGCGGTAGCAAATTCGAAGCGCATGGTTTTAGCCTTGAGAATCGGGGAATATGGGGTTGTACTTCACGCTCGAGCGCGGCTCGGCCATCATGGGCGCAACCGCGTCGCGCCACTTTGCGTAGTGAGCGGTTTGTTTATGCGCGGCCGCCGCCTCCGCATCGCGGTAAATCTCGATCAGTACGAACCGCGTCGTGTCGTCCTGGTGCCGAACCACGTCGAAGCGCGCTATGCCCGGCTCCTGCACACTGGCGCGGGCGTTCTCGACGGTAGCCCGGCTGAAATCCTCCACCGACTCGGGCTTGACGCGCACCTGCACGTGAACAATGAGCATCGAACTTGCCTCTCTCTCTATCCTACTGATCGGCCCAGGGTATTTTGAACCACTCTGAATGTTTTTTCTGCCCGCACGACAGTAAATCACATTTGTCTTCCGCGCAATGGGGTACACTTGGACCCATCTTCAAAACCAAGGGAAAATCCATGCGGATTTCGGTTTTTCTGCGTACCCTGCCCCTGCTTCTCCTCCTCGCGTCTCCCATCGCGCTCCTGGTCCAGTTCCAGCAGTCCACAGAAGAAGAATTGAAGATGACGGCCGACCCGAAGGCTCCGGGCGCGGACGCGGTTTACCTCGACGTCGAGGAGATTGCCAACGACCCCCTGCATTTCCAGAGCTATTACGCCCGCATCAAGGTTCTCACCGAGAAGGGCAAGGAACTGGCCACCGTCAACCTGCCCTTCCTGAAGGACAACTTCCAGATCACCGACATCAAGGGACGCACCATCCAGCCGGATGGAGCTGTGATTCCATTCGTCGCCAAGCCGGAAGATCTGTTGATCTCAAAGAGCGGGGACCAGCAGATCGAGCGCAAGGTTTTCACCCTTCCCGATGTGAAAGTGGGCAGCATCATCGAGTATCGCTAGGGGCTGCGCTACGACGACAGCCACTTTTCTTCGCCCTTCTTGCAGATTGAGCGGCCCTACTTCGTTCACCATGCGCATTATTCGTTCAAGCCCTTTGAAAGCTTCATGCCCGGCAATCACGATCCGAGCAGTCAATACCTCATCGACTCCCATGGGCACCCGGTCAACACCCTCATCTGGTGGTCGATACTGCCCCCGGGCGTGGCCGTCAAAACCGGCTTCACGGGCTATATCGTGGACGCGACCGACGTTCCGCCCAGCCCCGACGAGGAGTGGATGCCGCCCATCGAGAGCATCCTTGAAAACGTGAAGTTCTATTACACCAACGCGCGCGACGCGAAAGGCTTCTGGCTTTCCGAGTCCAAAGACTGGTCAAAGGACGTGGACCATTTCGCCGCGCCTTCCGAGCCCATTCGCGTGGCAGTCGCCGGCATTGTCGCTTCCAACGACAGCCAATCGGACAAGGCCAGGAAGCTCTACGATGCTGTGCAGGCCCTGGACAATACAGATTATTCCCGCAAAAAAGGCGCCTCCGAGCTGAAGGATCTCAAGCTGAAGGAGGCCAAGCGCGCCGAAGATACCTGGACGCAGAAGAGTGGCTCCAGCGAAGACATTGCGCTGCTCTACCTGGCCATGGCGCGCGCCGCCGGGCTCACGGCCTACGCGGCGAAGGTGGTGGATCGCAGCCAGGGCATATTCGATCCAGCCTACCTGGACCTGGGCCAGCTCGACGATACCCTGGTCATCGTCGGCATTGACGGCAAAGGTATCCTCGTCGATCCCGGCGAAAAGATGTGCCCGTTTGAGACCGTGAGCTGGAGACACTCGGACGCCGGCGGGCTGAGGCAGGAACCAACCGGCGTGGCCTTTGTCACCACGCCGCAGGTGCCTTATGCGGCCAACGCGGTCCTACGTACCGGAGACATCAACCTGGACGCGCACGGGGCCATCACGGGAACGGCTCGCTTTGTTCTCTCCGGCCAGGAAGCGCTCCGCTGGCGCCAGTCCGCTCTTGAAAACGATCCCGGCGAGGTCAAAAAGCAGTTCGACCGCGCGCTCGAATCCACCCTTCCGCAGGGCGTCCAGGCGCATGTCGACCACTTCATCGGCCTCGACACTCCCGGCGCGAGCCTGATGGTGGTCATCAACGTCGAGGGTGCGCTGGGCATGGCGACCGCAAAGCGCCTGCTCGTACCCGGCTTCCTCTTTGAGACCCGCAGCCACCAGCCCTTTGTCAATGAGGCCAAGCGGCTGGAACCGGTGGATATGCATTACGGCGAACAGGTCGCCGACCAGGTCGTCTATCATCTGCCCGCCGGCTTCACCGTGGAAGGTACGCCGCAGGACACCAAGGCGGTGTGGCAGGGCCACTCCGCCTATCTCACCAGCGCGACACAGACGCCCGGCGAGATCACTGTGACCCGCCAGATGGCGCGCGCCTTCACGATGGCGAAACCCGAGGAGTACCAGGCCCTGCGCGGCTTCTATCAGAAGGTCGCCGCCGGCAATCAGCAGGATCTGGTTCTGGCCGCACCTCCGGCAGCGAAGGGCAACTGATGCTCCCTCGCCCGCGCAGTCTTCCGTTTTTCGCCCTCGCGGCCCTCGCCCTCGCCGGCTCGCTGCCTGCCCTGGCCAGGGAGAATGCCGAGCCCGCCCCGCAATGGGCTGTGGACGCCGCCAAAACGCCCACACCCGCAAACGTCGGCGATGCCCCGGCCGTCATCCTCTTCGACGAGTACCTGATTACCGAGGACGCGCAGAACCGCGCCGTTGAGCGGGAGCGCTCCGCCGTGCGCATCCTCAAGCCTCAGGGCCGCGCCTATTCTCACTGCTCCATCGGCTACGACGTGGACGAAAAACTCAACGAATTCCGCTCCTGGACCTTGGCCGCCGACGGCCGCCAGTTTCAAGCCCAGAAGACGGATTTTGCCGGCAGCGGAGCGTACGACAGCGCTGTTTTGCAGTTCACTGAGCGCATCCGCACCGTCGTGCCCCCGGCCAGCGACCCCGGCTCCGTGGTCGCGTGCGAAACCGAAGAGCAGTTGCGGCCTTACATGGACGAAGAGGAGTGGGCGATCCAGGCCCCGATTCCGATCGTCTTTCAGGCTTTGGAGCTTGCCCTTCCTCCCGGCGGCCATGACGCCGAGTCCTGGAGCCGGTATGCTCCGGTGAAGCCCGTCCAGACGCCATCCAACCATCTCCGCTGGGAGATCAGGCAGATGCCGGCGCTCGATCTTGAAAACATCCACGCCGCTCCGGCCTGGGAAGCGCTGGCTGCGCGCATGTCCGTCAAGTGGGGCGACGCGGCGGTCCAGGGCGCCGGAGCACAGTGGCGATCCATCGGCCTGTGGCAGCAGCAGTTGGAAGAGCACCGCGCCGATCCGACGCCGGAGATTACCGCCAAAGCGCTGCAACTCGCCGCCGGCGCACCCGACCTCTACGCCAAACTCAACCGCATCACCGATTACATCCAGAAAAATATCCGCTACTTCGTCGTCGAGCGCGGCATTGGCAGCTGGCAGGCTCACTACGCCGCCGATATTTACCGCAACGGATACGGCGACTGCAAGGACAAGAGCGCGCTCGCGATCTCCATGCTCCAGGCCATCGGTATCCGCGCCTACTACCTCCATGTGGACACCCGCCGAGGCGTCATCGACCCGGCTGCGCCGTCGCTGGCCGGCAACCACATGATCATCGCCATCGAGCTGCCCGCGGGCGAGCTTGATCCGCGTCTTCAGGCCCGCGTCCAGGCAGCCGATGGCAAGACCCTGCTCATCCTCGACCCCACCGACGAAGAGACGCCCGTGGGGCTGATCCGCGGCGCTCTGCAGGGAGCCTGGGGCAACCTCTTGAATGGGCCCGATAGCCAGGTTCTTGAGCTGCCCGTGCTTGCGCCGGACTCGGCCGGCCTCAGCCGCAAAGGCGCCTTGACCCTCGCCGCCGATGGCACTCTCACCGGCAATATCGCCGAGGTTTTCACGGGCCAGGACGCCACCAGCGAGCGCTGGTTCATCAAGGACAACGACTCGAAGGATCTTCACGAGCAACTTGAAAACGGACTGGCCTCCGAACTCCCCGGCCTGTCTTTCCAGGGCTTCGAGTTCCACCATGCGCCCGACCTGAACCAGCCGCTGGACCTCGATCTGCATTTCAGCGCGGCCGGTTACGCCCATCCCTCCGGCGCGCTCCTTCTGCTCCGCCCCCGGGTTCTGGGCAGCCACGCCCTCGCCGTTCCCGGCGTCATGGAGGGCAAGCCGCGCCTCTACCCCATCGAACTGGGACACCCCGGCCGCTGGCTCGACAGCTTCGATCTTGCCCTCCCCGCCGGTTACGGGTTGGACGAAGCGCCCGACCCCGTCGCCGAGGATGTGGGCTTCGCCAGTTACCACTCCACCGTCTCCGCCCACGATCACCTTCTTCACTATGAATGCGAATACGTGGTGCGGCAGGTGGAGATTCCGCCCGCGAAGGCCGCAGACTTACGCAAGCTGGAGCGTGCCATCCTCTCTGCCGAGCAGGGCATGGCGGTGCTCAGGAAGCAGTAGCGCGCCGCCTCGATGCGCACCTGCTGACTCGCCATCCCCGCTCCAGCGAGGGCCAACAGCCCGTGGTGAAAGTCGGGTTTTGAAAGAGCACGACTTTAGTCGTGCCGTAAACGCCCAAAAATCCGCGGGCTTTAACCCCTGAAGGCCAATTTTTCAGCTTTGAATTGATCCCCTACACGTTATAAGTGGACGACGACACCCGCCCGCCATGGCCGGTCCAATTGGTGTGGAAGAACTGGCCGCGCGGCTGGTCGGTGCGCTCGTAGGTGTGCGCGCCGAAGTAGTCGCGCTGCGCCTGCAGCAGGTTGGCGGGGAGTCGCGCGGTGCGATAGCCGTCGAAGAAGGCCAGCGCGGTCGAAAAAGCCGGCGTCGGCACGCCCATCTCGACTGCGCGGCCCACAGCCTTGCGCCACGAAGCCTGATAGCTGTTGAGCGCCTCGGAGAAAAAGCTGTCCAGCAGCAGATTCTCGAGTCCCGGATTCTTGTCGAAGGCCTCTTTGATCTTGCCCAGAAAACGGCTGCGGATGATGCACCCGCCGCGCCACATCAGCGCAATGCCGCCCATGTTCAGGTTCCAGCCATATCTCCTTGGCCGCGGCGCTCAGCAGCATGTAGCCCTGCGCGTAGGAGACGATCTTCGAGCAGTAGAGCGCGCGGCGCACATCCTCGATGAACGCCGCGCGGTCGCCCGCGAACAGCCTGTGCCGGCCGGCCCTTCGAGAATCTTCGACGCCGCCACGCGCTCCTCTTTCAGCGCCGACAGGCAGCGCGCGAAGACCGACTCGCCGATCAGCGTTACCGGCTGGCCCAGATCGAGCGCGCTGAAGACCGTCCACTTGCCCGTGCCCTTCTGGCCGGCGGTGTCCAGAATCTTGTCCACCAGCGGCTGCCCGTCTTCGTCCTTGTTGGCAAAGATCTGGCTGGAGATTTCGATCAGATAGCTGTCCAGTTCGCCCTGGTTCCACTCGGTGAAGACCTGGCTGCAGCTCATCGGCGGTCAGCCCCAGGCCGCGCTGCAGCAGGTCGTAGGCCTCGCAGATCAGTTGCATGTCGCCGTACTCGATCCCGTTGTGGACCATCTTGACAAAGTGGCCGGCGCCGTCCTCGCCCACCCAGTCGCAGCAGGGCGTGCCGTCCTCGACCTTGGCGGCGATGGCCTGGAAAACGGCCTTCACCGAGGGCCACGCGGCCGGATTGCCGCCGGGCATGATCGAGGGGCCACGGCGCGCGCCTTCTTCGCCGCCCGAGACGCCGGTGCCGATGAACAGAATGCCTTTCGCGGCCAAATATTTGGTGCGCCGGCTAGAGTCGGTAAACAGCGAATTGCCGCCGTCGATGATGATGTCGCCCGCTTCCAGGTGCGGCAACAGATGCTCAATCATCTGATCCACGCTCTCGCCCGCCTTCACCATCAGCATCGCGCGGCGCGGCCGCTTCAGCAGCCGGACGAACTCCTCGATGGAGTGGGCTCCGGCCACCTCGGTCCCCTTGGCTTCGTTGGCCAGAAAGTCGTCCACTTTGGAAACAGTGCGGTTGTACACGGCCACCTTGAAGCCATGATCGTTCATGTTGAGGACCAGGTTCTGTCCCATGACCGCCAGGCCGATCAGGCCGATATCACACGTTGCATCTGACATGCAGTCTCCTCACTCCCATTCAAAACCGTTGCTCGTTCCCAGCTCGCTTGCGGCTCCATTGATGTGGGACCGCATCGCCCTCTTACCTCGACTTGGCGAATGCGTCATTCAACCACAAACATTCGGATGCCCCAGGTCTCTCTTTTGATGCCTGGGAAACGGTGAAATGACTCGGTCATCGCCCTCGTAAAATCAAGCGGCCAGAAGCCTACCGCTGAATGCGCGCCGATCCGCCCTGGGCGAAGGCCCGCACCTGCTCCACGGTGGCCATCGTCGTGTCGCCGGGGAAGGTGGTCAGCAGCGCGCCGTGCGCCCATCCCAGCCTGATCGCTTCCTCGGGCGAGGCGCCACTCAGCAGCCCGTAGATGAACCCGGCCGCAAAGCCGTCGCCGCCGCCCACGCGATCCACCACATCCAGCTCCGCCGTCGGCGCCGTGTACGTTTTGCCGTTCACCCAGGCCACCGCGCTCCAGCTATGCCGGCTGGTTGAGTGCACCTCGCGCAGCGTCGTGGCCACGGCCTTCACATGCGGATGCTTCTTCACCACATTGTCGATCATGCCAAGGAAAACGCTGGGATCGAGCTTCGATTTCGCCGCCACCTCCGGCCCCGGAATGCCCAGCCCTTTCTGTAAATCCTCTTCGTTGCCCACCAGAACGTCCACATTCTCTACAATACTGCCGATGATCTCCACCGCGCGCTCGTTGCCGCCGGAGATCTTCCACAGCTTCTCGCGGAAGTTCAGGTCGAACGAGGTAACGGCGCCGGCCGCCTTGGCCTCACGCATCATCTCCGCGGCCAAGGGCGCCGTCGTCGGCGAGAGCGCCGCGAAGATGCCGCCTGAGTGGACCCAGCGCACCCCGCCCGAAAAAATCTTCTTCCAGTCGAAATCCCCCGGCTTCAGTTGCGCCGCCGCCTCGTTCGAGCGGTTATAAAAAACCACCGGAGCGCGCACGCCGAAGCCGCGATCGCTGTAAACGGCGGCCATGTTCGGCCCGGTCACGCCGTCGTGCTCGAAATGCTTGTAGAACGGCTTCACGCCCATCGCCCGCACCCGCTCGGCAATCAGATCGCCGATGGGATAATCCGACATCGCCGAGGCGATGGCCGTCTTCATCCCAAAACAGTCGGAAAGGTTGGCCGCCACATTGAACTCGCCGCCGCTGACGTGAATGCAGCACTCCGCCGCCTTGCGGAAGGGAATGATTCCCGGATCGAGCCGATGCACCAACGCCCCCAGCGACAGAAAATCCAATTCCGCATCCTTGATGATCTGCAGTCCATGACTCATCGTTCGTTCACTCCTGATTGTCGTCGAAACCCACAATTTCTTTGCCGGAAGGCCCGCGGTAACACTGAGACTCGGCCTCCCGGACTGCGGCGCAATGTCGACCATGAGGTCTGACCACTAGCATACACGCATCCCAGCGGACTCGGCCAATGAAAGAACCATAAATTGCGCACCAGCCCTGTGTTAAACTTGCCTTGCCCATATTTCGGGCAAAAAGCAGGAAGATTGCCCTCGATGCCAGGACAGAAGCAAGACGCGCAGGATTCAGACCGGACCATGCAAGTGGTTAACCACGTCCGCATCCTGATCGAAAGCGGCGTGCTCCGGCCAGGCGACAAAATCCCCCCGGAGCGCGAATTCGCGCGCTCACTCGGGATCAGCCGCGCCAGCCTTCGTTCCGGCATTGGCGCCCTCGCGGCGATGGGGGTGATGAAGGTGCGGCATGGAGTCGGAACCTGCGTCGTCGACAGCCCGGCGGCCTTCAGCAACGCATCCCTGGGCTTGATGGGAGCGCTCTACGGCTTTCAATTCTGGCAGATGTTCGAAGCGCGGTTGATTATCGAAAGCAGTCTGGCCGCTCTGGCCGCCGAGCGCGGCAGGGAAGAGCACCACGCAGCCCTCGCCGAGCAGGTCGCCGAGATGTGCGCCATCGCCGATCAGCCGGCGGAATTTCTCAAGCATGACGTGCTGTTTCACCGCATCATCGCCCAGGCTTCCGGCAATCCAATCCTGGCCGCTGTCATCGAGACCCTCACTTCGGCCATGTACGAAAAGCGGCGCAAGACCGTCGAACAAGCAGACTACCTGGATAAAATGGCCGAGATGCATCGCGACATCTATCGCGCCATCCGCGCCCACGATCCCATCGAGGCGCAAAAACAGATGGAACACCACTTGCGCATGGCCGAAAACGCGCATTACACGGAACAGCCCACTTCTCCGGCACTACCCCCAGTCCGAAAGCGCGCCAGAAAGTCACAGGCGGTTTTGACTGGCACCGTTCCGGCACGCTGAGCAGGGCTGGTCCTGGTCTCCGGCAACAGGGGTCTCCGGCAACAGGGGTCTCCGGCAACAGGTTGTTGCGCCGGGGATGGATGGCTCTCGATGTCTGGATCGTCGGACCTGAAAAGCCTGAATCCAAAGTGCGAAATCCGCTTTTCAGCGCAAGAGCGGTGGAATCCTGCCACAGCAGGCAAAGCCAGCGGCGCGTTCGCCCTCGCACGGTGGCCGGCAGGCGGCTCCGCAGTGAATTGCCGCGCTGTGCGATACTCAAAAAGATATGTACAAGAGGATCGTTCTCAAACTTTCGGGTGAGGTGCTGGCCGGCCAGCGCGGCTTTGGCTTGGATTCCGCCAAGGTGGCCGAGATTACCGGCGAGATTGTCGACGTACATGCCCTGGGCGTGGAAATTGGCGTCGTGGTGGGCGGAGGCAACTTTTTTCGCGGTGTCGCCGAGCAGGCCAAAGAGATGGACCGCGTCAGCGCCGACAACATGGGCATGCTCTCCACGGTCATCAACGCCATCGCCATGCAGGATGCGCTCGAGCAGCGCGGCGTGCGTGCCGCGTGATGAGCGCCGTGTTCATGAATCAGGTGGCTGAGCCCTACATTCGCCGCCGCGCCGTGCGCCACCTCGAAAAGGGCCGCGTGGTGATCTTTGCGGCCGGCATCGGCAACCCCTTTTTCTCTACCGATACGGCGGCCAGCCTCCGGGCGATGGAAATCAAGGCCGACGTGCTCTTGAAGGCCACCAAGGTGGAAGGGGTTTACAACGCCGATCCGGTGCTGGTCAAAGACGCGGTCAAGTACGATGAGATCACCTACATGGAGATTCTGCGCCAGGGGCTGAAAGTGATGGACCTGACCGCCGTAAGCCTCTGCAAGGACAACAACCTGCCCATGGTGGTGTTCAACATGAACCAGCCGGGAAATATCCGCCGCGTGGTTCTGGGCGAAAAGGTCGGGTCGCTTGTGACCGCGTAAAAACGGGGGCAGGAAGCTATAACCTGACGGGACTCTGGCTTTGCGTGTCTGCATCAGGGGACTGACCGGAGACGTCTGACACCAAGTGGAAATGCGCAAGCCAGGACGGCTGAATGCATTGACGGGGCTGCGCTGTTTTGCGGCCGTGAACATCGTGCTGTTCCATTTTTCCAACCCAGAATGGTTTGGCCGGCTGGCGCCGGTGGTCAACGCCGGCTACCTCTCGGTGAGCTATTTCATTCTGCTGTCGGGATTTGTGCTGGCCTATAACTACGCGGAACGGGCGCGCGCCGGGCAACTGGACCGGAGGCGCTTCTGGGAGGCTCGCTTCACGCGCATTTATCCCATCTATTTTCTCAGTTTGGTGCTGGCCTGGCGGATGCTGCCGGTCGAGTATGGGGCGCACACGCACGCAATGTTCTGGACCGGCATTGCCCTGACGCCGTTCCTGGTGCAGGGATGGGTTCCGGCCATCGCCACCTTCATGAACACGCCCGCCTGGACGATGTCGGCCGAAGCGTTTTACTACACTATTTTCCCCTGGCTGGCGAGCTGGAAGAAACCGGATAGAATTGCGCCGCATCTGGCTAAACTTGGCGGCGTTTGGCTGCTGGGGATGCTTCCCGGCACGCTCTACATGATCTTCAATCCGGACGGCATTGCTCATCCCGACCGTTGGAGTTACGGCCCCTGGTTGCAGGCGCTCAAATACACGCCGCTACCGCATCTGGCCAGCTTCGTCTTCGGTGTTCTGTTGGCGGGCCTGGATTCCGTGATGGTGCGCGACAGCCGTTTGCGCTTTTGGCTGGGGCTGGGCGGCTTTGCCGGCATCTACGGCGTGCTGATGCTGGGTCCGCGGATGCCTTATGCCATCATGCACGACGGCTTGCTGATGCCCCTGTTCGGCTGCATCGTGCTCGGGCTGGCCGGAGAAAACCGGCTGGCGGCGGTGCTGGGAGTCCGTCCGCTGGTCTTCGTGGGCGAGGCCAGTTTCTGCCTTTACCTGCTCCACTTTACCCTCTGGAACCTGATTCACGATTCCCACGTGCTGAATCTGCTGGGCCTGAGTCGCCTCGACCCCTGGATCAGCTATGTGCTGTTGATCGGCATCGCGCTGTTTGCTCTGCATTTCGTCGAGAAGCCCGCGCAGCGGCAACTGCGCAAGTGGATGGGGGCGTAAGGTGATTCTCGGGGTTTCCGGGCGCATCTTTGCGCTTGGTGTGGACCGGCTTTCAAAAAGCCGCGGCTTCGGCTTCAGCGGTGAGGAGAATGGCGCAATATCCGTTGCCTTTAGGGCAAATTCACTTTTCGTGCGGAGCGGTTTTGAAAGGGCACGGCTTTAGCCGTGCCGCAAAATATCCAATAAAACCGGGGACTTTAGAAGCATTTCTCTTCTTGCTATAGAGTGGACTTCTTGCATCCCACCCTAGCCACAAAAACAGCAACGTGGCGAGGGTGGGGCACCCGGACTTTATGCCTCCAGGAGAAATGCTTTAGCCCGCGAGGGATAACTCTACCACCATACCCATTGCAAATTTGCTCTGGCTCCTGATGGAATGCTTTCTCCTTTGAGACAAGGAGGAGATTCGCGTGGAGCCTGCCGCAACAGAGACGGCCCAGCCTGGATGGCTGGGCCGTCTCGTTGACGGTGAGGAGTTCGCTACTGGGAAACCACCTCGACGGCATGGTTGCCATGCGGAACTGCGACCACCGCAGAGGGATGCGAACCCGCGGGGTACGGTGTGGCCTGGGTTTGCGTGACTCCGCCTGAATCCGGATTCAGCACAAAACCGGAAACCGAGTCGTCCAGGTAGTTGGCCGTGTAGATAAACCGGCCTAGCGCCGGGTCGATCACAATGGCGACGGGGTCGGTCTCCGTGGCGTTGCCGCCGGTACTGCCGCTCTGCGAGATGGTCGGCACGCCGGAGGTCTGGTTGATGGCATAGGAAGAGATCGTGGAATCCAGCGAGTTGGTGACATAAATATACTTGCCGCGCGGATCGACGACCACCGCGGTCGGCTGATTGCCGGTCGAGAAAGGACCGCTGGTCATGTACTGCAAAGTGCTGCCGTCCAGGATCGTATAGCCGATCAAGTGGTTGGAGGAAAAGTCGGTGACATACACAAAGCTGTCTGTGGGGTCGGACGCAATGCCGCTTGGCTTGACGCCCGCCTGGTAGGGGCTGCTGAGGGTTGCCGTCAGCGCTCCGCCGGTTCCGACGGTGAAGCCAAAGACATAGCCGAGGCTGGTGGTCTGGTCAACCGTGGCGACATAAACGCCATTGCCGGTTACCGTGCTGGTGTTGGCCAGAACGGTAATTCCCGCGGGAACGATCACATTGCTGGAGACAGTGAGCTGCTTGGTGGCCGCCGGCGCCGTCGGTGCGCTGATTGTGCCCGAGGAAAGCGCATACTCGGTGAGCGTGGCCGAGGTGGTTCCAGAGACTACGTACAAGTAGGTGCCGGCGGTGTTGACAGCCAGCGCGACGGGCGCGGTCAACCCGGTGATCTGATCGCTCTGCAAGGTCAGAGCGCCGTTGCTGGCGATCGTGAAGTGTGTGACGATGCCGCTGGTCTTGTTGGCGACGTAGAGATTCGCGTAGTCGCTGGTGGTCGTCATGGCCACCGGGTACACTCCGCCCGAGTCCACTGGAGTGAGCGTCGTGCGCAAAGCGCCGGATTCCGAATCCGCCGCGAAGATCTCGATCTGGCCATCGCTTGTGGCTGCCGAGCCGCCGGAGTTGGCCACGAAAACATAATTGACGGTGACGATCTGGCAGGCAGTCAAGAGCGTGGCCACGACAAGGCCGATGGAAGAGACCAGAAAGAGCTGTCTCAAATTGCTGAACTTCATGCGCTTCCTTCATTCCGGGCAAGTCAGGTCCGAGCCCAGAGAAAACCGGTTAAGTTGCCCCGTATGGAGATTGTAAAGCCCGGACCGGGGTATTGCCATGGCGCCTAGCAGGAGCCCCCGTCCATCTGCTACTGCGTGGCGTGGTGCGGAATGGCGGCCACGGCCGTCAGTTGCGCGTTGCCCTTGAAAGGGGTGCCGGCCGTATTGATGAGCGTTCCGGCGGTCGTGTCCATCTCGAAGTCGGAGACCGTGCCGTAGGTTTGATCGGGAGTAAAGTTGGCAGTGAAAACAAAGTGGTTGGTCGATGGATCAATGCCGATGGCCACCGGGTCAATACCCGCGGCATAGGTGCCGATCCAGGTCAGCGCTCCGTTGCTGCCGATCGAATATGCGTAGACATTGCCGTCCGTCGCGTTAGCCACGTAGGCATATGCGTAGGTGGAATCGACTGCGATGGAGGAAGGGCCATTGCCGGCAGTGTATGGACTGCCGCTCAACGAAGTCAGCACGCCTGTCGAGGCCGCAACCGAAAATCCGTAGACCTTGGCGGTGCTGGAGTCGGTGACATAGACGTAGCTGCTGGTGGAATCGCTGCCGATGCCGGAAGGCTTGATTCCTCCCGTCACGGCAAACGGCGAGCCGCTCACGGGCGAAAGCACGCCGCCGGAGCCCACCGCAAAAGCGAAAATATAGCTGGCATTGGGTGAGGCGGTCGAGTCATACGCTGACACAAAGACGTAGGCTCCGGAGGCCAGAACATGGACCGCCGTCGGCACGATGATGTCGCTGCTCCCAGTCAAGGTCAGCGGCCAGTAGGTTGCGCTCGTGCTCGGATTCGTGACCGGCGTTCCCAGCGAGTCGGCGATTTCAACCGGCGTGAGCGCCTCGCCCTCGGCCGCAGTCAGGATCGGATAGACGCCGATGGAGCCCGAGCACGGTTCGTTCACGGAGCAGGTGGAGAGCGGCTGATAGGTGTTCGCCACAAACAGATTCGATCCGCTCGTCGCAACCGCCACAGGGATGCTTCCCACAGGACTCTGAATCCCTGAGGAGGAGTAGTTTCCCGTCGTGTCGTATGTGTTCTCCGCATAGAGCTTGCCATCGCTGCCGATCAGAAACTGCACGATGGAGTTGTCCAATTGGTTCACGACATACAGGGTCGTGTTGTCGGGAGATGTGGCCTCGGCCACCGGGTCGCGCCCGCCCGAAAAGAAAGGCGAAGTTGGGATCTGACGCATATAACCGGAGACCCTGTTGATCTCGAAGACGTCGATCTCGCCGTAGCTGCTCGGTCCGGCGGCCAGGGAACTGGACACGAAAACAAAATCCGTGGTGGCCGTGCTGCAGGCGGTCATCAGTCCGGCCACCAGAAGACTGGCTGCGGAGACCAATAGCAGTTGGCTCGATTTGTTGAACTTCATGCGCATCTTTCGTCAGTGGCCTGGAACCCCAGGCCTCCAAAAATCAGGTTTGGAATCGAACTCCCGAGCGCTCCGAAGCAAACATCGCGCCCAGGAATTCGGCTGCGTTCTTGAAGACTCCGAATCAATCGTATCCTGGGGCGGAAGCTCGCTTTCCAACCCCAGGCAAATCCTTATCATGCGACAGTTTAGTTTGTGCGCCCATCCACCAGGCACCAGGTGGGCTGGCCGGTAAAGCATAGCTGGCGGGCACCTTCGACACCTGAGAGAGTGGGGTGAGGGTGCCGGCATTTTGGTCAATCGCCTGACCGGTCACGGTTGAAGCGAAGAAGTTGGCCGTATAGATGAACTGACTCGAGGGATCCTCGACCAGGCACTGCGGGCCGGCGCCGGCGCCGAAACCGATGGGGGTGCCTGTCATTTCGGTCGGGCTGGTAGGGGGATTCAGCACATAACCCGCGATTCCGCTTGCGGATGTGCCCGAACCGATCACGTTATTCCCCTGGTTGGCCACGTAAAACCACGTGCCTTTGCTTTCCAACGTCAGAACGGTGGGGTTGGACTGGTTCGCGTCATCGGGAATGGGACCGCTCACCGCCGACGTCAGCCCGCCGTTGGAGCCGACGGTATAGGGCAAGATCTGGCTCGGGTAAGTGACGCTATCCTTCGTGAGAGATTCATTGTCCAGCACGTAGATGTAACCGCCTGCGTTCTCGATGGCGGTGCCGGCAGAGATACTCAGCACATCCCAGGGGTACCCCGTCCCGGTCGTCGTCAACTGCCCGGTGGTGGAAACGTAGTTGTACGGGTAGACGGTTGCGCCGCCGGTGAACGGATAGTCGGCCGAGGCGGTGGCCGAAGTGGCGTTCAACGTGAGGACGTACGAAGTGGTGGCCACAAAGTCAACAGGGTTGGCGGGAACCGGGAAATAGGGCAACTGACCGCCGCCGCTCGCGGTGACCTGGGCATTCTGGATCAGAGTCAGGCGGCCGGTGGTCTGATTGACCGAAAATGCCGTAATGTCGCCGCAGGTCTTGACGCCGGACAGTGCCGACGCGCAGCCGTCCGTGCTGGACTGGTTGTAGTTGTCGGGGGAATCGTGGTCGAGCACATAAAGGTAGGTTCCCGAGCTATCGGCGACCATGCGGAACGGGTTGAAGCCCTGGGAGTAGAAGGTCTGCTGCGGCGTGAGAATGCCGTTGCCTCCAATCGAGAACACCTCGATGTTGGAGCCCGTGCAAGGATAATCCGTGGAACATTCCGACTGGCCGGATTGGGGTACGCCCCGGTTCAGAACATAAAGATAACGGCTGTTGGCGAGCAGGAGGGCGCGAACCGGGTTGGCGCCTCCGGAGGAGACAGGCAGCCCGTCGATCGAAGTCAGCTTGCCCGTATTGTGGTCGATCTTGAAGCCGGAAACAATTCCGTTGTCGCCCGTTCCGGACGTCACAGTGCCGGTTACATAGAGAAAGCCGGTCGTATAACTCTGAACGCAAGACGTGAGGCTGAGGACAACGCCAGCAGAAAGGGCGCTCATCAGAAGGGCCTTGCCGAATTTCGTGAACTTCATGCGATTCCTTCATCCTGGTCCGGCCTGCGCCGCCAAGTTTGCTAGTTCCACAGCAGAGCTGGGTTGGGATGGGTCCCAGTTGCATTGTAAAAGCCAAAGGCGGGTTGTGCCTAGATTCGTCGTAAAGAAGGGGCAATCCAATCCATCTTTCCTGACGATTTCTTCAGCCGCGGAACGGGAAAGCCCATTTTTCGACTCTTCCGTCCAACCCCCGGCGCGGCTGCGAGGGAGACGGCAGCGGTTCAAAAATTGGCCTGCAGGCACTCCCGGGCAAAGAATCAGCGCCAATCGGATCAATCCGGCTAGCGCTGAGGTAGCCTACCAGACCCGGCAGGACGTGACCGGGTACATCGGCTGGCCCCTGGCGCAGCCGAAAGCCTTGCCGAATTCGCCGAAGTTCTGGACCGTGCCATTGACGCGCCAGCGGCCCGTCGAGTGGGCATCGCTGAGCGCCTGCTGCCGCTCCGACTGTTCGGTCTGGTTTTCGCACCACACTTGAGCGAAGCCCAGAAAGTAGCGCTGTGCCTCGGTGGCGCCGTCGATCTTTTCGTCCATGCTTTTGCCCTCGGCCGCCAGCGTGTCCTCGAGCGCCCTGTAGGCAATGCGCAAACCGCCGTTGTCGGCCGTGTTCTCGCCCAGGCTGAGCTTGCCGTTCAGCTTTTGCGCTGGAACGCCGTCGTGGGCCGGCGCGGCGTCAAATTGGCTGTACTCGTTGGCGATGCACTGCTCGCGCGCGGCGAAGGCCTTGTGGTCGGCCGGCGTCTGCCAGTCGCGCAGGTTGCCGTGGCCGTCGTACTGCGAGCCCTCGTCGTCGAAGCCGTGGGTCATCTCGTGGCCGATCACCATGCCGATGCCTCCAAAGTTCACCGCCGGGTCCATCTTGGGATCAAAGAACGGCGGCTGCAGAATCCCGGCTGGGAAATTGATATCGTTGAACGAGTCGTCGTAGTAGGCGTTGACCGTGGGCGGCGTCATGCCCCACTCTTTCTCGTCCACCGGCTTGCCCAGGTGATCCAGCTCCCAGTTGCGCTCGAAGACCGCGCTGCGGTCGAGATTGCCGATCAGGTCGCCTCGTTTCACCTTCAGCGCCGAGTAGTCGCGCCACTTCTCCGGGTAGCCTATCTTGTTGCGAATCAGGCTGAGCTTCTCTTCCGCCGCTTTTTTAGTCGTTTCGCTCATCCACGGCAGCGTCTCGATGTCCTCGCCCAGAGCTTTTTCGAGAGCGGCCACAAGCTGGTCCATGCTGGCCTTGGCCGCGGGCGGAAAGTGCAGCTTCACCCAGTCCTGTCCCACCGCTTCGCCCAGCGCGTGGTCGGTCATCGCGGTGCACTGCTTCCAGCGCGGCGTCGGTTCCTTCTGCCCGGCCAGGATCTTGCCAAAAAAAGCGAAGTTTTCATCGAAAAATGCCTGGGGAAGGTTGGGGGCTGAGGCGTGGATCAGATGCCAGCGGAAGTAGGACTTCCAGGCGCCCACCGGTTCGGTCGCGATCAGCCCGTTCAGAGCCCGAAAGAAATCCGGCGTCGCCACATTCAGGGTCTCGAACGGGCGCACCTTCACGTCTCCGAAATAGACCGCATAATCGAAATCCGGAGTCAGCTTCTCTAAATCGGCCACCGTGTCGATGTGGTAAGTCTTCGCCGGGTCGCGCATGTCCACGCGGCTGATCGAGGCCTTGGCCAGCGCCGTCTCAATCTCCATCACCGAAGCCGCTTCCCGCGCCGCCTCCTCGGGCGCGTCGCCGGCCAGGGTGAACATTTTGGTCATGTGTTCGACATATTGCTTGCGAATCTGCTGAAAATGCTCGCTGTCCACCAGGTAGTAGTCGCGGTCGGGCAGGGAAAGGCCCTTCTGGTAGAGAGCGGCAATCTGTTTCGATGAATCCTTCTCATCCTGCTCCACGCCAAAGCTGAACAACGGCGCCGAACTGCCCTCGGCTTCGAGCTCGCCCATCAGCGAGGCCAGCTTGCGCGTGTTTTTCAGCGCGTCGATGTGTTTGAACGCCGGCTTCAGCGGCTGGAGTCCCTTGCGGTCAATCAGGCTGGTGTCCATGCAGGCGGCATAAAAGTCGCCATACTGCTGTTCGAGCGGCGTTTTGGGATCTCTCGCCGCCGCATCCAGCTCCTGCCAGAGCAGATAGCGGTTGCGCTCGTTGACCAGGGAGAAGGACCGCGCCCAGCGCGTCTGGTCGGCTGGAATGGGATTGTTCTTCACCCAACTGCCGCAGGCATACTGATAAAAGTCCGTGCACGGATTGACGGTTGGATCGATGGCCGCGGGATCGAAGCTCTTCACTGCGGCCGGAGGCACGGGCATGGCGGCTGCCGAAGCCGGGGAAGCCGCCGGCGTTTGAGCGCAGGCGGCGGCGGCCAGAAACAGAATGGGTGCAACGCGAATCCAGTTCATTGCATGTCCTCTTGTGTGCGGATCAAGCCGTCCCACCTGGCGGCGAAAACAGGGACAGATCCGGCCAGGATAGGCTTTTTTCACGAAGCCTCTTGAGCTAACTGCATCGATTAGAAGGCTATCACGGCGCGTGAACCGGCCGCCGCGCGTCCCAAGCCATTATCCGCGCGGCTTGTAGCGCAAAATCCACTTTTCCTGCTCTTCAGTCTCGGGAATCGGGCAGCCGCGGGCGGCTTCAATCGCGGCCAGAGCAGCCTCCGGCTTCCAACCCAGCTCGATCAGCGCGCAGGCTGCCGTCACGCTCGACCGCCCAATGCTTCCCCGGCAATGGATGCCAATATGTTCTCCGCCGCGGAGCCGGCCGGCCAGCTCCGCGGCGAAGGCCTGGAAGCTTGCCGCGCCCTGCGGCGTATTGGCGTCGGGAATCGGGTGGGAAAGAAACTGCATTCCATTCCGTTCCGCCAGAGCGCCTTCCTCGGCCAGGCCCAGGTAAACGGCTTCGTCCTCTTCGAGCAGCGAAACCAGCGTCTCGATGCCCTCCTGCTTCATTCGGCGCAGATCCATCTCCAGCCATCGGCCGCCCTGCGGCCTCAGCACGATGGCCAAACCCGCCGGGGGGTCGCCCTTGATCCAGAAAATTCCTTGCACGCCGCTCAGACCCCCACGAATCTTTCGATGCGCTCGCGGACGCCGACGACGCCCAGACTCCCACTCAGCTTCGCGCCCTCCCCGCTTAGCTTCGCGCCGTCTTCGATCAGCGGCAGCAGCTTGTCGAGCTCCGGGCCGGAGTGAGCGCCGGTCAGCGCGATGCGCACCGGATGGAAGAGCTCCTTGCCCTTCACCCCGGTGGCGGCCTTGATCTCGTTCATCCAGGCCTTGAAAGCCTCCGGGGTGACGCATCCCATGCGGGCGCGCAGACGGCTGGCCAGTTCGCCGAGCACGGTGCGGGCGGAATCGGCGGCCAAGATTGCAGCGTTTTCCCCGTCGGCGCGGGCCGCCTCTGGGTCAAAGGAGAAGACCGGGGCGGCTTTCAAAGGGAGCTGGTCGAGGTGATCGACGGCCGGAACAAAGAGCGTCACGAGCCGGGCAAACCAGTCTTCGACGGCCTGCGGCGCAGCCTCCCGCGCCGGAAGCCGATCGCCAAAGTAACTCCAGCTGAGCGAGGCCAGCCGCTCCGGCGCGGCGAGCTTGAGGTAGTGCCGGTTGAGCCAGTTGAGTTTGTCGAAGTCGAAGATGGCCGGGCTCGGGGTGACGCGCTCAAGCGAAAAAGCCTGCGTCAGCTCCTCCAGCGTGAAGGTCTCCGTCTTGCCGTCTTCCGCGCCCCAGCCCAGCAGGGCCAGGTAGTTGACCAGCGCCTCGGGCAGGTAGCCCATCGCGCGGAAGGTGGCGATCGAGGTGGCCCCGTGGCGCTTTGAAAGCCGCTCGCGATCCGCTCCCAGAATCGTGGAAAGGTGGGCGAATTCCGGCACTTTCCAGCCGAAAGCCTGGTAAATCGCCACCTGTTTGGGCGTGTTCGAGATGTGGTCGTCGCCGCGGATCACGTGGGTAATGCCCATCAGCGCGTCATCGACGGTGACCACGTAGTTGTACACCGGAACGCCCGCCGAGATGCTCGACGCCGAGCGGACGAGAATGGGGTCCGAGACCGTCTCGGCGGCAAATTCCACCGCCCCGCGCACCAGATCGTGGAAGCGCAGCGGCTCCGTGCCGATTTTCAGCCGCACCGCGAAAGGCTTTCCCTCGGACAGATTCCTTTCAATTTCCGCCGCGCTCAGTTTTCGGCAGCGGCCGGAGTAGGTCTGCGGCTGGTGGGTCCGGATGGCCGTGGCTTTTTCCTCCGCCAGCTCCTCGGCCGTGCAGAAGCAGCGGTAAGCCTTGCCCTCGGCCAGCAACTGTTCGGTGTGCTCGGCATAAATCTCCAGCCGCTCGGACTGGCGATAAGGGCCGACGTCGCCTTCGTCGGACGCGCCAGCCTCGCCCGGACCTTCGTCCCAGTTCAGACCCAGCCAGCGCAGATCCTCGATCAGCTGAGTCTCGTAGCGCTCCTCGGAGCGTTCCATGTCGGTGTCTTCGATGCGCAGCAGAAACTTGCCGCCGGTGCGCCGCGCAAAGAGCCAGTTGTAGAGCGCGGTGCGGGCGTTGCCCACATGCAGCAGGCCGGTGGGAGAAGGAGCGAAGCGAACGCGAGAGATGGTTGTCGTCATCACAGTCTCGATGATAGACGGTGAGGCTGAAACGAAAGCTCATTGAACAGCGATTTTCGAGCCTATAGTTGGACGATCTGGAGGCCGGGGATCAGGCGGAAGTGGCGGAGATTGACGGTCGCCACGGCGTAGCCATGCTCCAGCGCGTGACGCCGATCAGCAGGTCGGCGAAAGGGATGGTCACGCCCTGGGCGCGTTGTTCCCCGTCGATCTTCCCGGCCAGCAACGCTGTTGCTTTGGCATAGGGAACCACTTCCATGTCGGCCAGAAGATCGGTGACAAAAAGCTCGTGATTGTGGCGCTGAACGGAGTTCGGCGCGCGATAGATAGCGTGCGCAAGTTCGGTGAGTCCCACAGCGGAGAGCGCAACCCGTTGGTCGCCAGCGGTCGAGACAATTCCCCGGAGCAGTTGCGCCACGGTTTCGCGTTGGCGCTCGGCGGCGATCACCACGCTGGAGTCCAGTATCAGGCCCATCCTATCAGCCCTGCCTCGCTAGTCCCATGCTGGAGGGTTCAACGCCTCGTGATGGCTTTGGAGAACCTCTTCCAGATCGCGGGTGAAGCTGCCATCGAGCAGAGTCGAGGAACCGCGCATCTCGGCCGCTGCGATGACTTCGGAGAGCAGGCGCCCGGGACCAGAGGGAAAGGCGGGCCGCACGACTGCCACGGCGCGGGCTTCGGACTCGATGACAATCTCCGCGCCCAGACGGACATGCGCCATCAGACCGGCGAAGTCGCGGGCCGCATCGGCTTCCGAAATGTGGATCGTTGCCATATTTAGGATCATACCCCGATTTTCACCCAGCGACGAAGGCCTTTCGCCGGGGTGCCCGACTCCGGCTCCCTGGCTGCGTCCATCCATTCAGCAAATCGATGCGCCGGCAAATCGACGCACACCCTGCCTAGGGACCGCTCACTTCCGCTTCTCCCAGAAGCAGTTTGAAGGTCATCTTCTTGCCGCCTCGATAGAAGGTGAGGCTGATCGTGTCGCCGGCATGGCGCTTGTCCATGATGGTGTTGATGTCCTGCGGATTGGTGACCTGCTGGCCGTCGATGGCCACAATCAGGTCGCCGCCCAGCAGGATCGGCGTGTTGCCGACGAAGGCCTGCTGGTCGCCGCCGTGCAGTCCGGCCCGCTCGGCCGCGCCGCCTGGGATGACCTTCTGGATCAGCACGCCGGACTGAACCGGCAGACCCATCTGCGAGGCCAGATCGGGCCCAATCGCATAGGAGACGATGCCCAGCGCCGGCCGCTTCACACGCCCATAGCGGGTCAGGTCGGCCAGTACCGCCTTGGCGGTGTTGATGGGGATGGCAAAGCCGATGCCCGAGCTCTGGTCGGCCCCGTTCGAGGCAATCATCGTGTTGATGCCGATCACCTCGCCGTGCGAGTTGAGCAGCGGCCCGCCGGAGTTGCCGGGGTTGATGGCCGCATCGGTCTGGATGGCGTCCTCGATCAGCCCGCCTCCCGAGCCGCGGATCGAGCGGATGGAGCTGATAATGCCCCGCGTCATGGTGCCGTTCAAGCCGAAGGGATTGCCGATGGCGTAAACATCCTGGCCCACCGCCAGCCCACTCGAATCGGCCAGCGTGACCGGCTCCAGGTTGGGCGCCTGAATCTGCAGCAGCGCCAGGTCATGCACCCGGTCGGTGCCCACCACCTTGGCCTTGTAGCTGCGCTTGTTGCTCAGCGTCACCTCGATGCCGCGGTTGGCGTTCGCGATGACGTGAAAGTTGGTCAGCACATGGCCGGCCTTGTCCAGGATGAATCCCGACCCCTGGCCCTGCTGCGGAACAACTCCTTCAAAGAAGTTGAACACCAGCGCGGTCGAGGTGATATTCACCACCGAGGGCAGCACCCGCTTGTACACGCTAATGTTGTTCAGCTCCTCGGCGCTGAAAGCCGGCGCGGCCTGGGCCTCGGTGAGCACGAGCGGAGAGTCACCGCCGCGGAACAGCGACAGATGGCTCAGAAAGGAAGGAAAATGAGCGGTGAGCAGCCAAAACGCCCCCACCAGCAGAACAACCAGAACAATTCGGCGCAGTTTCATGGCTCTTGAACCTGAGTGCCTTTCTCAAGTGATCGGTTCAGTCTTCCGCAACGGCGGATTGAAAAATGACCGGCGATCACCTCCATTAAGAGAAGATGACCCCTCTAAAAAAAGATACATCCGCACTCTCTTCTGTTCCGGAGAAAAGGCACGGCCGCAACGCCCTGATTTTGCCACCACTTCTTATTTTAAAGACGCAGCCTGGCCAGATTTGTTGCTCTCCTCCCGGAGTCGCTCCCAAACGGCTTCCACCTGGGCGCGAAGGCTTTCCATATCGCTTTTGTTTTCTAAGACGTAGTCTGCACGGGCGGCTTTCTCGGCGTCGGGAATCTGGTGCCCCAGCCGCAGCCGCGCGTCCGCCTCGGCAGCCGCGCGTCCGGCCCCAGCCGCGCCGGTCCGGGCCACAAAGCGGGCAATCTTCACCTCGTCCGGAGCCGTCACCACGACGATCCGGTCGATGCGCCGCCGCCAGTCGGCCAGCACCGTCTCGCTCTCGCCACGGGCGCGGGCATCTCGCTCCACCTCGAAGATCAGCGCCGACTCGACCACCGCCACCGCCGCCGGATCGCGGGCAAAAACCGCCTCCATCCACTCTTGCTGGGCGGCGATCACCGCCGGATGCACCATGGCGTTCAGCTCGTTCAGCCGCCCGCCCTGAAAAGCCAGTTCGGCCAGCCGCGCGCGATTCAGGCGACCCTCGGAGCCAACAACTTCGGGCCCAAAGCGCTTCACAATCGAGGAAAAAACGGCGTGGCCCGGCTCCATCAGCGTCCGGCCCAGCTCATCGGCCTCGACGACCTCCGCGCCCAGCCCGCGCAGCAGGTCCGCAACCGTGCTCTTGCCGCTGCCCAACCCGCCCGTAAGGCCCACTCTCAACATCGCCGGGAAACTCCCTGAGAACTTGTTGAAAAACTTCAGCTTTGTGTCAAAGCACGTTATGAAACAGCATCTAAAGTCCCCGCCTCATCTTGGCGGCGCGCACCGTGTTGGCCATCAGCATGGCAATGGTCAGCGGGCCCACGCCTCCCGGCACCGGCGTGTAGGCGCCGGCCATCTCGAATGCCCTGGGGTCGATGTCGCCCACCAGCGTCGAGCCGCGCCGGGCAAACGCAGCCTCGCGCTGGGCGTCGCCCTCGAAAAAACGGTCGAATTCGGCGCGTTCCGTGATGCGGTTGATGCCCACGTCGATCAGCGTCGATCCGGGGGCGACCATATCGGCGGTGATGAAGCCCGGGCGGCCGATGGCGGCCACCAGAATGTCCGCCTGGCTGGTAATCTCGGCCAGGTTGCGGGTCTTCGAGTGGCAGATCGTCACCGTCGCGTTTTCGTGCATCAGCAGCAGGGCCGCCGGCTTGCCCACAATGTCGCTGCGGCCCACCACGACCGCGTGCCGGCCGCTGATCGGAATTCCGCTGCGCTTGAGGATTTCGATGATCCCGGCCGGAGTGCAGGGGGCCAGCGCGGAGCGCCCAGCCAGCAAACGGCCGGCATTGATCGGGTGAAAGCCGTCCACGTCCTTGGCCGGGGAGATGGCGTCCAGCAGCGCCTTCGTATCGATGTGCGCGGGCAGCGGCAACTGGATGAGGATGCCGTCGATCTCGTCGCGAGCGTTGAGACCGGCCACCAGCGCCAGCATTTCTTCTGTCGTGACGGTCTCGGGCGGCGCGATCAGATCGCTGTAAATCCCCAGATCGGCGCAGATTCTTACCTTGCTTCGGACATAAATCTCCGACGCCGACACATTGCCCACCAGCACCGCTGCCAGACCGGGCCGGATGCCCCGCTTGGCCAGCGCACTCGCCTCTTCGGCCACTTCCTGCTTGATCGCCGCGGCAATCGCCACGCCATCGAGAATTCTTGGCATTTTGCTCTCCAAAGATTCATCCTATCGCTTCCCGGCTCGATGCCGGATCGGTTTCATCACAAGAATTCACTAACGGAACAAAGCCTACTAAAGGAATATCTTCGCCTGCCGAAAAGAGATAATAGCGAATATTCTTTCGGCTGTTTACGGCCGGCTGCCCGGACATCGGGCGGCCTTACGCACGTCGTGGACAAAATTTCGCTGGTCTGGAAGGATTGTCTGGATGAACGGAGGCTTCGATGTCGCACAATGAGGGACAAAGAGAAGGGGCGATCGATCCGCCCTGGGCCTATCTCCGCCTTCCACCCTTTCCTCAAGTTGCCCTGCGGGTACTGCAACTGGCCCAAGGCGAGGACGTGCAGTTGCACGAGCTGAGCCAGTTGGTCGCGACCGATCCAGCTTTTGCCGGCGAGGTTCTGACCATCGCCAATTCTCTTTTGTACGCTCCGCGGTTCCCCGCCAGCAGCGTTCTGCAGGCCATCGCCATGATGGGCGTCAATAATCTGCAAGGTCTGTGCCTGACCGTCGGCGTGCGCCGCTACCTGGGCAGGACATTGAGTCTTCCCGCCATGCGCGCCCTCTGGCGGCACAATCTGGCATGCGCCCTGATCGCCGATCAACTGGCTTCGGTGGGGTTCATGGACCGGGACACTGCCTACACCATGGGCGTGATGCACGACATCGGACGATTGGCGCTGGCCGTGATCCGCCCCCATGAGTATGGCCAGTTGCTGGAAACTCAAACCGGCCCTCCCGTCAGCATCCTGCTGGCCGAGCGGGAGCTGTTCGGCTGGGACCATTGCCAGGCCGGCCGCCACCTGATCGATGATTGGAAGCTGCCCGCGGAGTTCGAGGAGGTCGTCTCCTGCCATCATGAGCCGCGCCAGGCGGACGATCCATGGAGCATGGAGGCTTTGATCAACGTCAGTTGCCGCATGGCCGACACGGCTGGTTTTCCAGCCTTCCCAGGCTGCGACACCACGCCGTTTCCCGACCTGCTGGACGAGTTGCCCGCGCGCGAGCGCAGGCTCTTCCATACGACCGTCGAAACCCTGGCTTCGGAGATCGCCAGAAAGGTCAACTCCGTCGAGTCGGTCTGATCCGGCAAACGTGAAAGATACTTTAAAGCATTTCTCCTGAGGGTATAAAGTCTGGGTGCCCCACCCTCGCCGCGTTCTTGTTTTTGCGGCCAGGGTGGGATACAAGGCGCCCACTTCATAGCAAGAGGAGAAATGCCAGGTGCCCCATCCTTCGTGCGTTCTTTGCGCAAAGGATGGGGCACCACAAAAGCCCATCTCGACCGCAAACAATCAGCTCGAAGCCGCTCTAAGCCCGGAAAAAGTTCCTCGCCAAAAACAGCACGTTCGCCGGCCGCTCGGCCAGCCTGCGCATGAAGTAGGGATACCAGTCGTTGCCGAAGGGAACATACACGCGCACGTTGTAGCCCTCTTGAACGAGCCGGCGCTGCAGAGTCGCGGCGAACTCCGTAAAGCATCTGGAACTCGAACCGGCAGGGATCGATTCCGCGCTCGCCGGTATAGCTCTTGATGGCGGCGATCATGGCTTCGTCGTGGGTTGCCAGGCCGTGGTAGACCGGGCTTGTCCAGGAGCAGATGGCTGAGATGGGCATAATTTTTATCCACGTCGGCCTTGAGCGGAAACGCGACCTCGGCCGGCTCCTGATAGGCTCCCTTGCACAGCCGCACCCGGATGCCGTCGCCTACCAGTTGCTCGATGTCCGCCTCCGAACGGTAGAGGTAGGCCTGAATCACGATGCCGATCACTCCGCGCATCCCCGGCTTGCGATGAATCCGCCGCACCATCTCCAGCGTTTGGCCGGTCAGCGCCGAGTCTTCCATGTCGATGCGCACAAAGCTGCCTGTCGCCTGGGCATGCTGCGCCACGTTCTCGGCAATGCTCTCGGCCAGGGCGGGGGATAGATTCAGCCCCATCTGCGTCAGCTTCATGCTGATGTTGGCGTTGAGCTTGTGCGCCGCAATCTCATCCAGCAGCTTGTGATAAACCGCCGCCGCTGCTTCGGCCTCGGCCTCCGAGGTCACGCTTTCGCCCAGCGAGTCCAGCGATACCGTCATCCCCTGCTTGTTGAGAGCCTCGCAGACGCGCAGGGCGTCTTCAATCTCCATCCCCGCCACAAAGCGCGAGCTGAGCCGCTTGCCCGCCCTGGAGCTTTCGCTGAAGCGGCGCAGAGGTTTGTTGTGAGAGAGTGCGATAAAAAAAGAACGAAGTGCTGGCAAAGGACTTTCCTCCCGGAGAAGGCCATCATTGCGTGGCCATTTTTCCAAACAAACAGTCTCTCACATTCCCCCCGGGGACGCTGCGGTGACGGATTGGTCGGGCACGCTGAACTGCGATCCGAATGGAAATTTCCAGGAAAGGAGTCCCGCTCAGCAAGACGCCGCCCGCCCAGGACCCGCCGGCGACATGACCAAAGTACGTATTTTGTCCAACTTTGAGTTCCACGATTGTCGCACCGGGCTACACTTGCGCCAAGCCGCTTCTTTGGCCGCAGCTCACAGCCAACCCGCGAAAGGATCGCGCCCATGCAAAAGCTCTTGGGTACATTGGGGGGGGCAATTCCAAGGCCATTCCTCCACGCCGCCACGCTTTTTCTGCTGATTTCAGCAGCCTCTTTCCTCGCAATGCCTGACGCTGCAAACGCCCAAATCTGGATATCCTCCGGATTCGCAGCGACACCGGGCGCCCAGACTGAAACAGCCACTTGCAGCACCTCGGCTATCAACCCCGCCACCGGTCTACCGTCCCCAACCGCGACCGATTATGAATCGTTTACCGCGGCTTGCAGTGTGACTCCATCGACCGGAGCTGTAATCACCTCCACGAATTGCCCCGTCGGCGCCTGGAACCGCAGCTACGCTGACACTGGGAACCCAACGGGGCAGTGTTCCGTCACCTTCCAGCCGCAGCCTGGAGTTACTTACACCATCAACTCCACCCACGCCCTCTGGTTCTATCCCTCTTTTCTATTCGCAGGTTCCCCCGACCCAAACTGTCCGACGGCTGGATCCAATGCAGCTTGCTGGTGGGATCCGGAAGGCTACTTTACATTTTCTCCAAAGGGCCACACGTCACCTACCTATTCGACGACCGGCGCGAGCATCACACAGGAGGTACCGTGCAGCGCGACGGGTCCATGCACCCGGCAAGATATCCCCCAGATTTATGCCCCGAACCCGGCAGGAGGATGGTATGACGTGGCACAAGTTTGGGTCATTGCGCAATCCTCCGCTGTATACACGCCTTGCCCAAGCCCAACCATCGCCTCCATAACTCCGAATACATGGTCTGCCGGAGATATATACAACATCGCCATCGCGGGGACCAACTTCATAGCCAACTCGGCGAACACGGCAGGTTGTCCAGCAGCCCCGGTTAGCATAAGCACACCGAGCGGAACCGTGGTCGCGCTTTCTAACGTGACAGACGTCAGCGCAACGCAGATCACCGCCACCGTGGCGCCCCCGGCTAGCGAGCCAAGCGAAACGGCCACTGTGACCGTTGGGACCGCGCCCTACACTGGAACAGGCACAGCGCAGATCGTCGCTTCATGCCCCACCACAGTCTTCGCCTCCGTACTCCCCAGGACCTGGTTTGCGGGAGAGAGCTACCCCCTCACCATCACGGGGACTGGTTTCATCACTGCGGCCAATGCCACCGCGTCCTGTCCTGTGACTCCAGTCTCCTTAGTTACACAGAGTGGTGTCAGCGCCTCGCTCTCCAATATCACAGTGGTCAGTCCAACGCAGATTACCGCCACCGTAACGCCTGACGCCAGTGATCCAACCAGCATAGTCGCAGTCGAAGTAGGCGGTCGCAACGTCCACCCGATCAAAACGCAAATCCTTGGCAACCAAATCCAGTGGACGCAAAACGGCGCCACCAACACCATCAGCACAACCGACGGGTCCGCTCCGCCAGTCCAAAACGCGGTTGTCGGCCAGCAGATTGCCTTGACGACGACGACACAACCAGCCGCTTACGGCGGCAGCCTTGTCTCTACCACCTGGACCGTGGGCGGGACAAATATCGGCGGGTATACGGCGTCCACTGCGAGCGCCAGCGTAACACCAACGACGCTCAACCAATCCAGTTTGGCCACCTACTTCGTCTATCCTGGAAGCGCGATTCCAGTCACCTACCAATACTGCGTCAACATCCAGGGTGCAAACCCCGTACTCCAATGCAGCCTTCCGGCAAATGCATCCTTTACTGTAGACGGGCCAATCGGTGCAAACGTGATTCCATCCGACGAGACGGTTGGGATTTCTCCAGATCAATCCGAAATGGCTTGGGGAATTAGATTTGCAGCATCTGCATCACCACCGAGCCAAGCCCCCGGTGCCTTCAAATGGGTTCAGTTGGTGACATCCGACAACGTGAATTTCTATTTTCAGGACGGAACCTCCATGGTTTGCACTTTGGGGCCTGGACTCGATGCTTCCTACCCATTTGCGGAAGGAATTACCGCAGTGGATGGGCCAAGTGTCCCCTTGGATGCTTCTTTGAACGAGATAGAGGTGACGGATTCAACCCAGTATCAAATGTATCTGATGTGGGATCCAGAAACTAGCTCATCAATACCGGTTCCGCTTGGGTATCTGCCGTGGACAATTTCAGGAGACGCTCTCTACAACTCAGAAACTAGCGCATGGTCATTGAATTCAGGCACGTCCGTGACCAACAGTTCTGCGTTTGTTCCATCAAACACATACCCGATATGGAGTAATACGTTGTCGGGAACAATTAACATTCAGGCTGATTGCAAGTAATTTCGAATAGGAGGAAATCATGGTTCGTGGAAATTCATTTGTACTTTGCGGATTAATTGTGGTGGCGGGTGCTATGTGCGGTGTTGCCCAAAACAAAACGCCTATCACGGTTTTGATTCAGTGCCCGCAATCCGAGTTGAAGAGCGGCTCCGAAGTGAAACTCCTCATCACCGTGACCAATACATCGGATCAGGATGTTGATTTGTATAAGACACCGGGACCGGATGGCCAAGCCGAGGATGTTAACAAGATCGAAGTTCGCGACGAGTCGGGAAGAGCGCTACCACGCGCTGATGTGCAGACAGTGAGGATTGGAGGAAAACTGCGCACATTCCCCAAAAAGATAATAAAAAGCCGCGCAGGCGTCATCCTAAAACCTGGCGAGAGCCTAAAGGATTTCGCAATCCTGAGCAATCTTTTTGATCTGAGCAAGCCGGGAAAATATACTGTGACTGCACAGAATGAGAGACGCTCTGTCGATTCGAGTCATGAATTGAACTTGGTCTATGTCAAGTCAAACACAATCACTATCACTGTGACAGAATAGCCAGTTATATAAGCAAATACTCCGTCCCGGGCGCGTCAATCGCGTCCGGGACGGGGGCCAATGCCAGACGAACCGGCATTGGCAAAAGTAAAAACGAATCCTTCCGGGAATACATACCCTGGATGTCCATAAATGAAGTGCAACAGGAGGATGAGCAATGAAAAGGACAACGATAGCTCTGATCATGCATGTTGCTAGTGTTGGGTTTACCTGCCGGTGTGCTGAACGCGCAAACCAATCGAGAACAATCAAAGTTCACGCTCGTCATCAGTACGGAAAAACCACAGGTCGTTTTGGGGTCGAATATCGTAATCACGATTAAAACAACAAACATCTCGGACGAACTGATTCCGATGGAACTTGGTTGGCATGGGAATCTGCCAGATGGTGTTCATTACGATATCCGGGACGAGCAAGGCAATAAGATCGAAAAAACTGTGTCTCATGACATTCGCCCTACAATGCTTCCCGGAACGCCTATTCAGGAAAACTTGCGCCAGGCGAAAGCATGAAACGTACCACCACGATAAGCGAGATTTATTCGCTTGCCCCCCCCAGGGAAATACACAATCCGGGTCTGGAGACCAGCGACGTGGGGAACTCCTGGAAAGCCGGATTTGAACCGAGTCTATTCCAACACCATCACCATCACCGTGCTGCCACCGGGGCGGGCATCTTCTGCCGGCGACACGGCGGCGCCGCAGTACGGTCCTTCTGATCCGCGCGCCGACTCGGGTGCGGCAATCCACCCGCCCGGAGCAGCGGAACTTCAGATTGAACCGAAGAGGAGAAGTGAAAATGAAAACGCGCGCAATCTACTTCTTTATATTGATCTTCGCAACGCAGATTTCCGTTATCTGCGCACAGACGCCCGAAAGACCGAAGCCAAGGTTCAAATTGACAATTTCGAACGGGGGAATGGATTCCTCGGGCGGGTATGTCCTCGCGGTGACCGAGACTAACATTTCAAACGACATAATTCGTGAAGGTGGATGTCTGCCGCTGGCATTTCAGGATGGGATAAACATCTCCGTCCTATATAACGGTAGGCCTATGGAGATGGATGAAACAAAACCAATGGTGCAGCACCTTAGAAAACATAGGGCGCACCCAGCGCCGTGCAGCGGCAGCATGTTCGGGCATGAGGCTAAGCCCGGAGGAGGACCTGAAGGAGCTTTCGAGGACAACTTGCATATTTCCCTTTTGTACGATATGTCCAAGCCAGGCACATACGAAGTTACTGTTTCCAAGGAAACCTTTCCGCACAATCCTGAAAAGAGCGTAAAAGTAAAATCCAATACGCTCACTATCATCGTGCCGGAGCCAGACGACACCGCGCCACAGTGATCCTCTGATCCGACACTCGTCCCTCTCCAGATGCGCCAGTCGCTTCTGGGGAGGGACTTCATTTCGCTGGGCAAGCGGGCCGATGGACCGCGGCGCGGCAGGACTGGGAAACAAGCCTGGAAAGCCGGATTTAACCGAATCTATTCCAACACCATCACCATCACCGTGCTGCCATCGGGTCGCACATCTTCAGCCGGCGACACGTCGGCGCCGCAGTAAAGTCCTTCTGTCCTCACGCCGACTCCGGTGCGGCAATCCACCCCGCCCGGAGCGGCGTGAACCTCCAGATGGACGACGAAGAGGTGAACCAACAATGAAAACGTTTGGAGTATGTCTAATTATGACGATTTTCGCTTTTCTGCTGTTCGGAGTTTCACTGACAGTTTTTGGACAGTCTGATCTCTCCAAGCAAACCGAGGCTGCAAATCCGCCGTTCAAGCTCGAGATCACTGCGAACCTTAATAAGGAACATTCCAACGTCTGGGACTTTATCAACTGCGCCGAGACCGATGTCGCTGATGGTTCCATGGTCGATATTGCGATTCGGAAAACGAATATCTCCAAACACGAGATCAACAAATTGACTCCCGTAGGCACACATGCGAGCTATTTCATTGAAGTGCACGACAGCAACGGCAAGCAGGTTGGTCTAAGAAAACCTGATGAAGCGAGGATGATAGGGGATGATCATCGCGGGCATTTATTAGGTGCCAAAGACGATGTGCTGCAACCGGGGGAAAGCGTGATCGATCGTGAGCAAGTGGGCAGGTGGTTCGATATGAGCGCTCCCGGAACGTATACCATTCAGGTATCGGAGCACATTTCTGATGATCCCAATTCAGATGTGGTCAAATCGAACATCATCACAGTAGCCGTACCGCAGCCAGACGACACCGCGCAACAGTAGCCCAT
>CAWBHO010000017.1:0-3349 GCA_963788415.1 uncultured Acidobacteriaceae bacterium
CGGCGCACTTGCGTTCGGCGGATCGACGTTGGCAAGCGCCTCCGCCTTCGCACAGGCCGCCGGCGGCACGATCGGCGCGCAGGTCCATTGACGTCTTGCGGGCTCGCGTTCAGCTTCAGGCGCAGCAGCAGGCTTTGCTGGCTGCCCAAAACAGCCTGGACAAGGATTTGATCCTCCTGAAGCGCGAGATCGGCATCGACCCCGGCCAGCCGATCGCGCTCACCGACCCGGCCCCGTACAGCGAATTGGCCTCGGAAACCGCCGAAGAGATCCGCGCCGTCGCTTACAAAAACCGCGAGGACTATCGGGAACTCCAAAACCAGGCCGTCGAGTTCAAGGCGATCCACGCCGCCTACCGCAGCCAGCGTTGGCCCACCCTCAGCTTCAGCGGCAACTACGCCGAGAGCCATGTCAACGACGCGGGCACGCGCGGCAACTTTCTGGCCGAAGGCACCCTGAGCCTTCCCCTCTTCCGCGAAGCCAGCCTGCGCGGCGACACCGAGGCCGCACAGGCCAACCTGGACGCCGTCCAGGCGCAACTCGCCGACCTTCGTGGCCGCATCGACCAGCAGGTGCGCTCGGCGCTGCTCGATGTGAACGCTACGGCCAAGCTGGTCGAAGTGGCCCGGTCCAACGTCGATCTGGCCACCCGCGCCCTTTCCGATGAGATGGACCGCGTCAATGCGGGCGTGGACGACAATCTGCCGCTGGTGACCGCGCAAGCCACCCTGTCCAGCGCCCAAAGCAATCTGGTCGAGAGCCTTTACCAGTACAACCTCTCCAAACTGGAACTGGCCCGCGCCGCCGGGGTTCTCGAATCGCAGTACCGGGACTATCTGGGGCAGTAGTCAAAGCCGCATCAATCGCTTTTTCCCGAGCCGGAGGTCGCGCCGGGCAGGTCCAGCTCCACCAGCGCGAAGCGGGTCTGGCTGCCCTTTGGCTTCTGGAAACCCACGATGTGCTGGTGGCGCTTGGAGCCGGCCTTCAGCTCCAGGCTGTCCTTGCCGGTGCCGTAGTCGTTGCGGTCAATCTGCACTTGGGTGTTCTTGTCGTCAGAGCAGGTGAGCCCTTCGGAGGTGGCGGCCGGTGAGCCTACCACGTTGTTTCCGTCGCAGGTAATCACCTCGCCGTAGCGTCCCAGCGCTTTTTTGTAGAAAGCGCTGACCTTGTCCTGGGAATCGGAGGTCTGGTAAGAAACCGTCCGTACCCGCAGCTCCCACTGGCCAAAGCCCAGATGCACGTCGGCCGACTCATGGTTGTCGTCATCCTTCACCATTGCGGCTCCCGGATAGAGCGGCAGTCCCAGGTCGGCAGCCGTGGTCTGATCGGTATTCACATGCACGCCGCCAAACGGCGTATCCACCTGGACCTTCTTCTGGTCGCCGTTGGCGCCCTTGTCCACATTGATCCGGCATCCGGCCAATCCGGCCCCGAGCGTCAGGCCCAGCAGCAGCATCGCCGCCTTTCGCATCCTGTCGAAATTCATGGCAATCTGACCCCCAGGGCGGTTATACGCCCGCATTGGATGAAATGTTCCTGGAATTTTACCGTTCCGGCAACATCTTTCTTCCCATTCTCCGCGGCCAAGCGGGTTTTCCAGGGGCAAAGCGACGCCCGCGATGGAAACCTACTGGCCGTTGGCGCATCCAATGCATGGAGAGAATTTGGCGAGGACGAACAGTGAAACACCGTTCCGTTTTCAGCGCGAGACGAGCGAATCCATTTGCAGGGGTAGGCTGGTTATCCCGCAAGATGGGACAATCTCTCCGATCATCGGGTGCATACTGATAGAAGCGCCGCTCTCCCCAGCGGATTGCGGGAACGTCGCGCGGCTTACTTGGAGGTCAGCCAGCCCGAACCCCGCCCACTGACTTTTGCCTCGCTGTGCGTCCACGAACATTGACTTGAAGAAATTGAAGTTCCAGAGAGGAATCTATGAAGGTTGCTGCTCGCTATCCCGGCATTCGGGTTACTGCCAATGGAAATCAGCTTGTCTCTTACCACACCGAGACGCGCATCGCAGACGCCGGCGTGTTTTACCCGATTACGCCTTCCACCGAGGGTGGCGAGCTGTTTCAGCAGGCTTATGCCGAAGGCCACCTGAACGTCTTCGGAAACAATACCATCGCCATTGAAACCGAGGGCGAACATGCGGCTCAGGGCGGGGCGATCGCTCACTCTGTCTGCGGCAAGCGGGTGGTGAACTTCACCTCCGGCCAAGGCGTGGTCTACGGCGTCGAACAGTATTATCACGCACCCGGCAAGGCCTCGACGATGGTGCTCGAAGTGGGCGCGCGTGCGCTCACCAAGCAGGCCCTGAACGTGCACTGCGGCCACGACGACATCTACGGGGCGCTCGACACGGGCTGGATCATGCTCTTCGGCAAGGACGCGCAGCAGGCCGCCGACCAGGCGCTGATTCTGCGCCGCGTGACCGAGTTGAGCCTGACGCCGGGCATGAACATCATGGACGGCTTCCTGACCTCGCATCTGGAGCGCACGTTTTACAAGCATGAATCCGGGCTGATCCGCGAGTTTCTCGGAGCGCCGGACGACATCATCGACTGCCCCACCGAGGCACAGCGCACGCTCTTCGGGGCAACGCGCCGCCGCGTACCCAGGATGGTCGATCTGTCCAATCCCATCCTGCTCGGACCCGTGCAGAACCAGGAACACTACATGAACGGCGTGGTGGCGCGCAGAAATAACTTCTCCGAGCCGATTCTTGGTTTTCTGGAGGATGCCTACGAGCAGTTTGCCGAATTGACCGGCCGCCGCTACGGGCTCATCACCAAATACAGGACGGACGACGCCGAGACGGTCTTCGTCTCCCTTGGCTCAGCGGCTGAAAACATCGAGGCCGCGGTCGATTATCTGCGCCAGAAGCACGGGGCCAGCGTCGGCTCCATCCACGTCAACGTGATTCGCCCCTTCCCCGAGGCTGCTATCGTGGCCGCGCTCAAGGGCAAGAAAAACGTCATCATCCTGGAGCGCACCGATGAGGCGATGGCCGGCGACAACCCGCTCTCGCGCGACATTCGCACGGCCCTCTCGAAGGCCCTGCAGTCGGTCGCTGGACTGCCCGCAATCTCGCTCGCCGATGTCCCGAAGATTTATGGCGGCAGCTACGGCCTCGGCTCGCGCGACTTCCGTCCCGAGCACATCTTCGGCGCCTACGAATTTGCTACCGCCAACCGCGCCCGCAAGGACGGCAAGACGGCCGCAGACGGCGTCAACTTCTTCGTCCTCGGCATCGACCACCCCTACGCAGTCATCGGCGACGAGACTCCGTCGCTCTTGCCGGAGGGCGCGGTTGCCGTGCGTTTCCACTCCATCGGCGGCTGAGCAC